>CAYLXY010000082.1:0-7707 GCA_964387405.1 uncultured Clostridiaceae bacterium | reverse complement strand
TTAAAATATGGATAAACTACTAATAAATATCTATTTTATATACAATTGTAATATTCATCTTTTAATATAGTTAAATACATACTATAATAATATGATAGATAAAAATAAGAGGGGGTATATTCATGCAGATAATTACAGACAGCTCTTGCGATTTACCAAAAGAAATTATAGATAAAAATAATATTATAGTTGTCCCATTGAATATTGAAATAGATGGTGAGAATTATGTGGACGGTGTAAATTTAACTCATGAAGAATTTTATAAAAAAATGTCTGTTTCTAGAACTCTTCCAAAAACATCTCAACCTTCTCCTAAAAGTTTTACAGATGCATTTAAAGAAGCAGCCAAAAGAACTAGTGAAATATTATGTATACATCTTTCATCAAAGCTAAGTGGGACAATAAATGGAGCAATTATGGCAAAAGAAATGATGGATAATAGAATTGAGGTTTTTGACAGTTTAAATGGCTCACTTGGTTTAGGAATGCAAGTATTAAAAGCTTGTGAAATGTTAAAGCAAGGAGTTAATTTAGAGAAAATAGTTGAAAAACTAAAGGAATATAGGGATGATATGAAAGTTGTTGTGTATTTGGAAACTTTAGAAAATGCAGTAAAGGGTGGTAGAGTAACTCGAGTAAAGGGAATGGTTGCTAATTTATTAAATTTAAAAGCCATAGTACATGTAGACAAGGGATATGTTGAGATATTAAAAACTATTCGTGGTAAAAAAAGAGCTATTAATTATATGTTGGATCAAATTGCAGAAAAAAATGTTGATTTTAAAGATAAAATAATTGGAATAACCCACTGTGATTGTATTGAAGATGCTCTAATACTAAAAGAACAAATAATTAAACGTTTTAATCCTGCCCAAGTACTATTAACAACAATGGGACCTGTAATTGGAACACATTCGGGACGAGGAGGATTATTAGTTTGTTTTTAATTTAATATAAAAAAACCCTTTGTTTAAATAACAAAGGGTTTTTGTTTAAAATTAAGTATATTAGAGTTTATAATTATAAAAGTATTATAATGAGTCTATGTAGTTATGAAAAGTAGTCACAAACAAATTTTTGAAACTCTAGTTCAAGGGGGGATGGTAGTCTTTGACCATGATAAACAAAATAAAAACTTCTTTTTAATTCAATGTCTTTAATTGTTAGATAATCAAGCAGTTTGTGTTTAAACTCATCCTCAATTGAACGTTTAGATAATATTGAAATACCTAAACCTTTCCTAATACACTGTTTTATTGCCTCTGTGTTTTCCATATATGCAATAACTTTCAATTCATTTATATCTATGTTTTTATTTTTAAGGCTCTCTTCGATTATACTTCTAGTACCAGAACCTTCTTCTCTTAAAATAAACTTCTTTTTTAATAAATTTTCTAGTGTAAATTCTCTTATATTACTTTCATTAGACTTGTCATATGGTATAACAACAACCAGTTCATCATCTACAAGGTCTACATATTTTAATTGATTGTGAGGAAGTTTAGCACCAACAATACCAAAATCAATATCACCATTTATAATACTTTTCACAACCTTAGATGAATCATAATGGTACAAAGTGAATGTAACATCCGGATAAATTTTATTAAATTCACATATTAGTTGAGGAATTATATATTGTTCCGGAACTGTACTGGATGCTATTTCAATATTGCCTACAATTTTTCCTTTGAATTCTCCTAATTTAAACTTAGCACTCTCCCTTAAATTTATAATATTTATAGCATAGTCATAAAGTAGTTCCCCAGCTTTGGTTAGGGAAATATTCCTGTTAGATCTATTTATTAATACAGTGTTTAAATCTCTCTCTAAATTAAGCAAATGATTACTTACAGTTGGTTGAGTAAGATATAAATTTTGAGCTGCCTTAGAGAAACTTTTAAATTTCACAATGGCTAGAAAGACTTCTAATTGTCTAAAATCCATAAGTTTCCTCCTTTAAAAATTATTTTTATCCTTGATTTCTTTATTAAATATCTTGTCATTATTTCTGACTACTATCTTACCCTTTATGGCTTGTAAAGTAAATGCGTACTTAAAAGACATAAAAGATATTAAAAAACCATAATCCTTAGATTGCATTTTAAACAGTTTAAAGATTATGGTTTAATTATTTGTGCAATAGGTATTGGTGCCGGTAGTGGGACTCGAACCCACACACCATTACAGTACGCGATTTTGAGTCGCGATTGTCTGCCAATTCCAACATACCGGCGATTATCTTTTAAATTTTCAATTATAATTAACTTCTTATATAATTGTGATATAATTTAATCATAAAAAAATAGTAACATAGGTTATTTTGTATGTCAACTAATAAATTAAGTATTGTAGTTATTCTGATATTACTTATATTAATAAAAAGTAAAAATTCAAAGGAACAAATTTAAAGAGATTACGTCAAATACAATAGGAGACAGGGGAAGGAGTGAAAACTTTGAGTCTACAAGAAACCTCCTTAATCGAGCAATCAAAGGCAGGAGATATAGAAAGTTTTGAACAATTAATAGTTATTCATCAAAAAAAGGTATTTAATATTGCTTATCGTATGTTAGGAAATTTGGAAGATGCTAATGATGTTACTCAGGAAGCATTGGTGAAAGCTTATAGAGGAATTAAAAAATTTAATGGTAAAAGTAGTTTTTCTACTTGGTTATATTCAATTACTAATAATGCTTGTATAGATTATATTCGTAAAAATAGAAAGACTAATTTAATATATTTAGATCGGAAATATGAAAGAGAAGATGGCATTTATGAGATGCAATTAGATAGTGAGGAGGATACCCCAGAGGAATTATTTGAAAAGAAAGAAGTGCAAAACTTAGTACATGAATCTATTAACAAATTAAATGAGGATCATCGGAGAGTTATTATTTTAAGAGATATAGAGGAATTTTCATATAAAGAAATTGCACAAATAATAAATTGTTCTGAAGGTACTGTCAAATCCAGAATTAGTAGGGCACGGAATAATTTAAAAGCTATAATTAAAGAAAAATTAGAGGAGCGGAAGGAGTGATAACATGGATTGCAAAAACCTTGATTTATTTGGGTCTGCTTATATAGACAATATGCTTTCTAAGGAAGAAGAAATAGTCTTTAAGAGCCATATAGATACATGCTTAGCCTGTAGTATTGCTTTTGAAAACTTAAAGCTAATTGTGGAAACTACTAATGAACTCGAAGAGATTGAACTTCCTATAAATTTTTCTAGTCAACTACGCAGGAAATTGGAAAAAGAAAAGAATCATAGAAGTAAAATACTACTGTTTAGCAAAAATAAAATCTTAGCTAGTATAGTAGCAGGACTGGTAATCATTGTTATTTCCTTATCTTTAATAAATAATTTTTCAAACTATAACAGAGGAAATGACCTATATGCGGAAATGAATGATGATATTAAAGAAGAAGAAAAAGTAGAAATTAACATGGCATCAGAAGAATCACAGAATAAAACTTTTGATGATGTAGGAAATTATTCGGAAGATAATATAGAAAATGAACCGATGATTATAAGAAGAGGGATGCCAGGAGATGAAAAGGATGATACAAGTCAAGAGGAAGTAAAGAAAAAGGATGATGCAGTTAAAGAAGTGGTAGAAGAAGATATTATGGGAAAGATGAAAAAAATATCCACTTCATTTCTTATATTAACTTTGATTGCTGGTACTGGCATAGGATTTTTAATATTTAAACTTTGGAAAAATAAAAATTGATATTTAACCCTACTAGTATAGTAACAATTATTAGTAGGGCATATTTATTGCATAAATTAATTTTACTAAGTAAAGAATAAGTGTTAAAATGTTCATATGTAAAGGGATAATACCCAAAGAAAGGGAGAAGTATCCATGGAAGAACTTATGGTAATTATAGACGGAAATAGTTTAATTAATAGAGCTTTTTATGCTTTGCCACCTTTAACAACTAGGGATGGCAAACCAACTAATGCTATTTATGGATTTTTAACTATGTTATTAAGGGTTATGGAGGACTATAATCCAGATTATATAGGAGTAGCCTTTGATAAAAAGGCGCCAACTTTTAGACATAAAGAGTTTACTGAATATAAAGCAGGCAGAAAAAAAACTCCACAAGATCTATCAGATCAGATGGAACCTTTAAAGGAAGTACTAGATGCATTTAATATATATAGAATTGAACTAGAAGGATTTGAAGCAGATGATTTAATTGGTACAGTGGCAAAACATTGTGATGATAGAGATATAGAGTGCCTAATTATAACTGGAGACAGAGATGCACTTCAATTGACAACTAATCATACTAAAGTATTGTTTACTAAAAGGGGAATTTCTCAACTTGAAATATATGATGATAAAAAAGTAATGGAAGAATATGAGGTTACCCCTAAACAATATATAGACTTAAAAGGATTAATGGGCGATAAATCCGACAACATACCGGGTATACCAGGAGTTGGTATAAAAACTGCCATAAAACTTTTAAAACAGTTTGGAAGTGTTGAAAATTTAATACAAAACACAGGAGAAATTACTGGAGCAAAGCTAAAAGAACGTGTTGAATTAAATCGAGAACAGGCCATGTTAAGCAAAAGATTAGCTACTATTGTTACCAATGTACCTGTTAATATTGATTTAGATGAAATAAAAAGACAAGATGTTAATTATGAAAAGCTTATAGAACTATTTAAACAATATGAGTTTAATAGTCTTATTCCAAGAATTAAAAAAAGTATAGAAGAAATAGAGGGTTCAAATGAAAATGAGACTAGTGCTGAACTAAATATAGTTGAAATTACAAATATAAAAGACTTTAAAACTATGGGGAGCCAGGCAAAAGAAAATGGAAGCATTACTTTTAAAACAATTACAGAAGAAAAAAATATTGTAAAAGATAAAATAGTATATATGGCTATAACTATTACAGGGGATACACAATATCATTTGGATTTTGAAAAATTTGAAGAAGAGCAGGAACTTATGAGTATTTTAAGGGAAATATTAGAAGATAATAATATAAAAAAGATAGGTCATGATCTAAAGAAAGAAATTGTTCATTTTTATCCTTATAACATTAATATATCTAATTTACATTTTGATACAATGATAGGTGAGTATTTAATTGATTCTGCAAAGTCTAATTATAGTCTAAAAGATTTAGCTCTCGAATATTTTGGAAAAGAAATTGTTGGGGAGGAAGAATTAACGGGCAAGGGTAAGAGCCAAATTTCTTTATGGGAAGCTCCAGATGAAGAACTTAAAAATTTAATATGTACTTACGTAACAGTTACTAATAAAATATATTACCCTATTAAAGAAAGATTGAAGGAATTGGATTTAGAAGAACTTTACTATGAAGTAGAGTTACCTCTTGTTGAAGTATTAGCTTCTATGGAATATCTAGGAATTAAAGTAGATAGGAATATACTATTAGATTTAGAAGTGGAATTCAAAGAAAAGATAGATCAATTAACAGAAGAAATTCATACTTTATCAGGTGTAGACTTTAATATAAATTCCCCTAAACAATTAGGTGAGGTACTTTTTGAAAAATTAGGATTACCACCTATAAAGAAAACAAAAACAGGGTACTCTACTAATGCAGATGTGTTGGAAAAATTACAGGATAAACATGATATTATTCCTAAAATATCAGACTACAGACAAATTACAAAGTTAAAATCTACCTATGTAGATGGATTACTTAACATTATAAATCCACTGACAAATCGTATACATTCTAGCTTTAATCAAACAGTTACAGCAACAGGAAGAATATCTAGCACAGAACCAAATTTACAAAACATCCCTATAAGACTAGAAATGGGCAGAAGATTACGTAAAGTATTTATTTCTGATGAGGGACATACATTTATAGATGCAGACTATTCTCAAATTGAGTTGAGGGTGTTAGCACATATTGCCAACGATGAAAACTTAATAGATACTTTTATAAAAGACCAAGATATACATAGAAGAACAGCCTCGGAAATATTCGGAGTATCTATGGATGATGTAACACCCACTATGAGAAATGATGCAAAAGCAGTTAATTTTGGTATTGTTTATGGAATAAGTGACTTTGGTTTATCACAAAATCTTAATATACCAGTAAATAAAGCTAAAGAATACATAGAAAACTATCTTAACAAATATCCTTCTATAAAACAGTATATGAAAGACATTGTAGAAGAGGGTAAAGAAAAAGGTTATGTTCTTACACTTCTTCATAGAAGAAGATATTTACCAGAACTTAAATCATCTAACTTTAATGTACGTAGTTTTGGAGAACGAATAGCTATGAACACTCCAATACAAGGAAGTGCTGCAGATATTATAAAAGTTGCTATGGTTAAAATATATAAAAAGTTAAAAGAAGGTAACTTTAAGGCTAGACTAATACTCCAGGTACATGACGAATTAATAATAGAGTGTCCTAGAGAAGAAATGGAAACTGTAACTAAAATTTTAAAAGAATCTATGGAAAATGCTATTAAAATATCAGTACCTTTAAAAGTAGACTTATCCTATGCTAATAACTGGTATGATGTAAATTAAGGAGTTGGCTTTATGATTCGTGTAATAGGATTGACGGGAGGAATAGCCAGTGGTAAAACCACAATATCAAACATATTAAAAGATTTAGGTGCTATTATTATAGATGCAGATAAAATTGCTAGAAAAATAGTTGAAAAAGGTAAACCTGCCCTAAATGAAATTGAAAGATACTTTGGGAAGGAAGTTTTACTTGAAAACAAGGAGCTTAATCGGAAAAAACTTGCTAGTCTTGTTTTTAATAATCCTAAACTGTTAAAAAAACTAAATGAAATTACTCATACTTATATTATTAAAGAAATTACTAATCATATAAATTGCTATAAAAAAGCATGTAATAATCGTGTTATAATATTAGATGCAGCTTTATTAATTGAGTTAGACCTAATGTATTTAGTTGAAGAAGTTTGGATTGTTAGTGTGCCAGAAGAAATACAAATTAAGAGGCTAATTAAGAGAGAGAATATTAGTATAGATGAGGCTGAAAAACGTATAAATTCACAAATGCCTTTTGAGGATAAAAAAAAATACGGGGATTTGATAATAGATAATTCAAAAGATTTAACCCATTTAAGAGAGCAAATAGAGAAAAATTGGAATAGAATAATTAATTGATATTTTGAGGTGATTGTAGCTTATGTTAAATTTCCGTAGGGGATGTTTTAGGTTTTTAATATTTATTTTCTTGCTAGTTATTGCAGTTCTTGTATTTCAAAACTTAGAATGGATTTTAAAGACAATTTATCCTGTTCACCATTATGATTTGATTGAAAAATATTCTAATGAATATGATGTGGACCCTTATTTAGTTGCAGCAATAATGAAAAATGAAAGTAGATTTGATACTAATGCTATTTCTAAAAAGGATGCAAAAGGACTAATGCAAATAGCACCAGTAACAGGACAGTGGGCTGCTGAAAAACTAAAAATACCAAGTTATTCTGAAGATATGCTCTTTGAGCCAGAATTAAATATACATATTGGTATTTGGTATCTAAATGTATTAAAACAGGAATTTGGTAATAATATTGAAGTAATAATAGCTGGATATAATGCAGGAAATGGGAATGTTAAAAAATGGTTGAGCAATCCAAATTATAGCCAGGATGGCAGAACATTAGATGAAATTCCATTTAGCGAGACTAAA
>CAYLXY010000081.1:0-7709 GCA_964387405.1 uncultured Clostridiaceae bacterium | reverse complement strand
TGAAAACTATGTTTCTGATGAGCTGCTAAAGCTTCAAATGTATAAAAAAATTGCATCTATACGAAACAAAGAAGATATGTATACAATAGAAGAGGAAATGGAAGATCGTTTTGGGAACATTCCCCTAAATGCACGAAATTTACTATTAATATCATATATAAAATCCATGGCGAAAACTTTAAAAATAACAGCCATTAGCCAAAACAAAGAAAATATTCGTATTCAGTTTAAAGACGATTCAATGATAAAACCAGAAGGAATTGGCAATGTGCTTCATAAATACAATAGAAAAGTAAGATTTAATGGAACAGCAGAACCTTATTTTATTTATAAGATACTTACCAAGGATCAATATAAAATGTTAAATGAGCTTAAAGATATTATAGAAAAAGTTATATCTAATCCTGAAATGGACAGTATAAACGAAACCTATGAAGGATCTTAGCTTTGCTAAAAATAAAAATAGTTTTCAATCCAGTATAAGTTAGATATAATAGAAGCTAGTATTGTAAAAAAGGACAGGAGAGATTAAGTATGAAATTAAAAACAAGAAACAAAGTCAAACTATTGATCCTAGCAGTTTTAATAGGGTCTTTACTAATTACAGCATGTTCTAAGGAAACAGCAGGATTAAAAGAAGGAGTAGTAGCAACAGTTAACGGTACAGAAATTTTAGAAGAGGAATATAACAAATTATTAGACTATTACTTATCAGAGCTTCGCGCTAAACATGACTTAACAGATGACCTACTAAACCAAGACTCTGGTACAGGAATGACCCTTTTAGAAACTTTAAAACAAGAATTGTTAGACACAATTATTTTAAATGAAATAATTGCTAAAGAAGCAGAAAAAAGCAATATTGAAATAGACGAAGAAGAACTTCAACAATTGTATGAAGAGAACCATTTGAAATTAATGGAAGAAGATGAAGAATATAAAAAAATAATAGAAGAAAATAAAATTGATGAAAACTTTATAAAAAATCAAATGAGAAAAGATCTATTAGGCTATGAGTACAAAATATTCTTTTTTGATCAATTAAAAATAACAGAAGAAGATATTGAAACTTTCTATAATGAAAACAGTCAAATATTTAGCCCAGAAGAAATAAAGGCAAAACATATTGTAGTAGAAGATGAAAAACTAGCAAAAGATATTGCGGAAAAGCTAGAAGATGGAGAAGATTTTGCAAGCCTTGCAGGAGAATACTCTACAGAACCTGCTGCACAAAGTGGAAGTGGTGGAGATTTGGGATACTTTGGAAGAGGTGCAATGCTAGCAGAATTTGAAGAAGCTGCATTTAATTTAGAAATTGGAGAAATAAGCGAACCAGTAAAAACACAATATGGATATCATATAATAATAGTAGAAGATAAAAGACAAGAAACTGTAGAAATTGAAGATGCTAGAGAACAAATAGAATTTCATATTAAAGAAATCGACTATCAAACCCATATAGGAGAAACTTTTGAAAATGCAGATATAGTTAGAAGAGATGAATTATAAAGACTTTTAAAAACTAGATTATTTATAACTTACTATTAATGAATAAAAAACCACTAATGGTAAAATAATAGTATTACTATAATATATTTTACTTAACATTAGGAGGGAATATAGTGAAAGCAACAGGAATAGTAAGAAGAATAGACGATCTAGGCAGGGTGGTTGTTCCCAAAGAAATTAGAAGAACCCTTAGAATAAGAGAAGGAGATCCTTTAGAAATATTTACAGGAAGAGATGGAGAAGTAATATTAAAAAAATATTCTCCAATTGGAGAGTTAGGTGAGTTTGCCACAGAATATGCAGAATCCCTTCACCAAACATTACACCATAATACAATAATAACAGATAGAGATACTGTTATTGCTGTATCAGGTGCTTCTAAAAAAGATTATGTTGAGAAAAAAGTAAGCAAAGCTTTAGAAAAAGTTATGGAAAATAGAAAAACTGTAGTTGCAAATAAAGATGATAAGATGAGACCACTTGTTATAGATGAAAGTGATGGTCAAGAATATACAGCACAGCTTATAGTACCAATTGTTACCCACGGTGACCCCATAGGTGCAGTGATACTGTGTTCTAAAGAAGCGGATACAAGCATGGGGGAAGTGGAGGAAAAAATAACTTTAACAGCTGCAGCCTTTTTATCCAAGCAAATGGAATAGTAAATTATTGTCCCCTAGTTCTTTTCAGGGGACAGTTTTTTTGCTATACTACAGAGTAGTAGAACCTTAATAGGTGGAAAATCAGGAGGTAAGTAAATGGAGAAAAATACCTTTTTAAAAGGTGCATTTATTTTAGGAATATCTGGAATTTTAGTTAAAATAGTAGGAGCATTTTTCAGAATACCCCTTGCAAACATAATAGGCTCAGAAGGAGTAGGATATTATCAAGTAGCATATCCAATATATACATTTTTATTATCCTTTTCAGCAGCTGGATTCCCTACAGCTATTTCAAAGTTAGTTTCAGAAAAAAGAGCTAGAGGAAATATAAGGGGAGGACATAAGGTTTTTCGGGTTTCTCTTGGTATCTTAGTAATTATAGGAATATCAAGTTTTTTATTTTTAACCTTAGGAGCAGGATTTTTAGTTAATAAATTTATTAAAAGTCCAAACTCATATTACTCTGTACTTGCATTAGCACCAGCCTTATTATTTATACCTATAATGGCAGCATATAGAGGATACTTCCAAGGCCTACAGGATATGGCCCCTACTGCTGTCTCTCAAGTAATAGAACAAATAGCCAGGGTTGTAGTAGGTTTAGGATTAGCTACATTTTTATTAAGCTATGGAACAGAATACGCAGCAGCAGGAGCATCCTTTGGAGCAACTACAGGTGGTATAGCAGGTCTAACAATTATATTAATTATATATATGAATCATAAAAACAAGATTTTTTCAGAATTTCAACCTATAGAAGACTATAAAGAAGAATCTGTAAGTAGAATAACTAAAGATTTATTAAGAATTGCACTACCTATTACCCTAGGAGCAGCAGTATTACCCTTAATCAATATGATAGACTCTATGATAGTATTAAGAAGACTACAAGAAGCAGTAGGTCTTAGTTATCAGGAAGCAAACAGTCTATTTGGACAATTAACAGGTATGGCAATTACATTAATACAATTACCTCCAGTATTAACTACAGCCTTATCTATGAGCATTGTACCTGTTATTGCAGCATCAAAAATTAGAAATGATACTGTAGCTATAGAAAGGGATGTAAAGTCAGCATTTCGTGTAGCCTTGCTAATAGGCTTACCATCCTTTGTAGGATTAGCTGTACTATCAACTCCAATTATGGCAATGCTTTTTCCTAAAGAACCTGCCTCTGCTGGAGAAGTTTTACTATATTTATCCTTTGCAACAATATCACTAGCCCTAGTACAAACACTAACTGGTATATTACAAGGCCTAGGAAAGCCAGAAATTCCAGTTAGAAATCTTATTATAGGAGCCTTTGCAAAACTTGTTATTACATATGTTTTAACAGGCATCCCTATTTTAAACATAAAGGGTGCAGCCATAGGTACAGTAATGGCCTATGCAATAGCAGCTTTCTTAAACTTTATTGCCCTTAAGAAAAATACTAATGTTAAATTTGAATTTGTTGAATTTGTAGTAAAACCTATTATTTCTGTAAGTGCCATGGGAATTGTTGTATATTTAGCTCACAAACTTGCACTTCCTATAATAGGCAATACTATATCTACGATTATTGCTATTTTTGTTGGTGGAATTATTTATGGATTAATGTTATTTATTACAAGAACAATCGTAGAAGAGGATTTTGCTATTTTGCCTAAAGGAGATAAGATAGTAGAAGCTCTTCGTAAGGTTAAATTGATAAGGTAGTTTGGAAGGAGGAGTAAAATGGGTAAAATAACCATAGTTGGTTTAGGACCTGGTGGAAAAGAACACTTAACTTTAGCTGGAATTGAAGAATTAAAAAAACATAATAAGATATATTTGCGTACAGAAAATCATCCAGCAGTTTCTTATTTAAAAGAAATAGGAGTGGATTTTAAGACCTTTGATCATGTTTATGACGATTATGGTCACAATAAGTTCGAAGAGGTATATGAAAATATAGCTAGAACCATCTTAAAAGAGGCTAAAACAGGTCCAGTACTCTATGCTGTACCTGGACATCCTCTTGTAGGAGAAAGCACTGTACAGTTGATTTTAGAAGGATGCAGGGAAGAAGGAATAGAAAAAGAAATATATCCTGCCATGAGTTTTATAGACGCTATGTTTACGGCAGTAGAAATAGATCCTACAGATGGCTTTCAATTATTAGACGGATTTCAATTAGACAAACAAAAACCAGACTCTAATATAAATAACTTAATTACCCAAGTATATAATAAATTAATAGCTTCTGATGTTAAATTAGAGTTAATGCACCATTATGACGATGAACAGGAAATATATCTTGTAAGGGCAGCTGGAAACCCAGAACTTGAAAAAATTGTAAAAATACCTCTTTTTCAACTAGATAGAATAGGCTGGATTGACCATTTAACAACTATTTTCATACCAAAGGTTGAAAATAGTGAGAAAAAGTATTACAATATGAATAATTTGGTTGAGGTAATGGAAAGATTAAGAAGTAAAGATGGATGCCCCTGGGATGTAAAGCAGACACACCAAAGCCTTAAACCTTATTTAATAGAAGAAAGCAATGAGGTCATAGAGGCTATAGACCAAAAAGACGACAATGGATTAGAGGAAGAACTAGGGGATTTATTATTACAAGTTATTTTCCATAGTCAAATAGCAAAAGAAAGAGGTGCTTTTCAATTAGAAGATGTAATTCATGGGATATGTAACAAATTAATTTTTAGACATCCCCATGTATTTGGGGATAAAACTGCAAGTAGTGAAGAAGATGTTGCAAAGATATGGGCAGAGCAAAAATTAAAAGAAAAAGGGCTAAAAAACTAATTAGCCTACAAATTCCACAGAATTTTTATAAAAAAGAAGGACTTTTACAAGTAAGATAGAATAAAATCATACGAAGCATTAAAATTTAAGGAGGAAATACAAATGAATAAAGCTGAATTAATTACAGCAATGGCAGCAAAAAGTGAATTGACAAAAAAGGATACAGAACTTGCATTAAATGCATTTATAGAAACTGTAGAAGAAACACTAGCATCTGGGGATAAGGTACAATTAGTAGGTTTTGGTACTTTTGAAGTTAGGAGAAGAAAACCAAGACAAGGAAGAAACCCAAGAAATCCAGAGCAGGTTATACAAATACCAGCTTCTAATGCACCTGTATTTAAAGCAGGAAAAACATTTAAAGAAAAAATGAACAAATAGTATATAAACACACTAGGCAACCTCTTGGCAATTTCTTATTGTTATGGGGTTGCCTTTCTGATTAGGAGGGTATACCATGCGATTAGATAAATATTTAAAAAACTCAAGAATTATAAAAAGAAGAACAATAGCAAAAGAAGCTTGCGAAGGCGGTAGAGTGACTATTAATGGAAAAGTTGCTAAGGCTGGTACACTTGTTGAAATTGGCGATATTATAGAAATTCAATTTGGAGATAAAGTCTTTAAGGCAGAAGTTACTGAATTGGCAGAACATGTTAGTAAGAATTCGGCAAAGGAAATGTATAAGGTTATAAATTAAAAAATTTGCATACAAATATCTTTATATTAACATACTAATCATAGAGTAAACACTAAGGAGGATTTGTATGCGAATTTACAAAAAAACAAGTTTTATTTTCATTGCTTTATTAATTATACTGTCATTGGCAGGATGCCAAACAGCTAAGCGTCCACAGGACAAAGAAGCGCCAAAAAAAGTAGAAGTAGAAGTAGAAGATATAAAAAAGCCATCTATTCCTGAAGACATTAGTCAAGGTCAAGGAAAAGAGCCAAAACTTAAAGTATATCTTACAGATTCTCAAAGAATAGACGAAATGAAATTTGAGGATTATGTTGTAGGAGTACTAGCAGGGGAAATGAGCAATGACTTTCCAGCAGAGGCTTTAGCAGCCCAAGCCATATTAGCTAGAACCTTTGTTATGGAGTTTATTACAGAAAAAGGACAATCTAAATACCAAGGGGCACATATTTCTACAGACATAGAAGAAGCTCAAGCTTGGAATGCTAAAGAAGTTGATGATAGGATTGTAGAAGCAGTTGCAAGTACTAGAGGACAAGTATTATTATATGATGGAGAATATGTTAAAGCTTGGTTTCATGCCCATGCAGGAGGACAAACTTCTGCAGCTAAAGAAGGCTTAGGGTATGAAAAAGAAGAACCTGCCTATATTCAAGTAGTAGATTCCCCAGACTCACCAGAAGCTCCACCAGAAGACACAAACTGGACAGCCAGCTTTAGCAAAGAAGAAATAAAAGAAGCTATGGGAAAAGTAGGACAGGGAGCTACAGATTTTAATAGTATAGAAATATCAAACAAAGGACCTTCAGGCAGGGCTACAGAATTAAAAATAGGAGATAAAATAGTGGCTGCACCAGCTTTTAGAGTGACATTGGATAGTAGAAAAATGAAATCAACAAAACTAGAATCTATAGTTGTTGAAGGTGATAAAGTAACTATGAAGGGTAAAGGCTATGGGCACGGTGTAGGAATGAGCCAATGGGGTGCCAATCAAATGGCCAAAGAAGGTAAAAAGGCAAAAGATATTATTAATCACTATTTTAAAGATGTAGAAATAGTTAAATTGTGGGAGTAGGTTATTTATCTGTCATCCTATGGTATCTGAAAGTAGTCAAGGATCTTGCTCTTTTAAAAGCTAAGATTCCTGGCTAGGACTTAGGATGACAGGCAATGATGTTTTGTGATTTTGGTCTAATTCATCTTTCCTGGTCATAAATTGGTAGTAGTATTGATAATGGGGAAAGGGTGAAGGCTTTGGAAGAAAAAAAGATAAATAGGTATAATAACCATAGTATAATATTAGAAAACAGACAAAAACTTAATGTTTCAGGAGTAGAACACGTTAACCATTTTAACGATGAAATGGTAGTATTAGTAACTGTGGCTGGAGTATTAACCATTAAAGGCACAGACTTAGATGTAAGTAAACTAAACATAGAAGATGGTAACATATCAATAAGTGGAACTGTATACTCACTCAATTATAGTGACAAACAAAGCATAGGTGAAAAAGGTTCCGGATTCTTAGGAAGAATGTTCAAATGATGATAAGAAAGACAACTATTATAAAAGTAAAAAAAGCCATAGCAGCTGACTATGGCTTTTTTTATTAAAACTTTGTCACCTGACAAGTACTAGTAACATAATATATAAACAGAATGAAAAATAACCTTCTTTGAGGTGATAAATTTGAACATGTATTCCATATCCCAAGAAACTTACATATTACTTGCCAACATCTATGGAGGAATATTAATAGGATTTATATATGATCTATATCGTATATTTAGAGGACTTTTTCTTCCAAAGAAAATAGCAACAATGATACAGGACCTAATATTTTGGATCCTTATTTTTCTAATTGCCTTTTATCTACTAGTAATTAGTAACGAAGGAGCAATACGCTATTACAATTTTTTAGGCTTCATAATAGGGGCAAGTCTTTATTTAGTTTCTATAAGTAGATTAGCAATAAAAAGTATAATATTTTTTCTTAGAATAATAAAAAGTTTTGTTTTAGACTCATATAAACTAATAAAATATCCTTT
>CAYLXY010000080.1:0-7777 GCA_964387405.1 uncultured Clostridiaceae bacterium | reverse complement strand
CCCTGTAGTAAAAAATACTGTTCCTTTAATTTTAGATATATACATATAGGCATCTTCATAGCTTTTTATATAAATTGAATTTCCAGTTTTATTTGTTTTTTCTCTCATATATCTAATATACTGTATTTTTAATTCTTTAGCCAATTTTTGAGCATTGCTTGACACTACTTTTGCATAAGGATGGGTCATATTTACTATTAAAGATATTTTATTTTTTATTACAAAGCTCTTCATTTCTTCATAATCCATTCGACCTACTATTAGTTTATCTGAAGAAATAAACTCCTTGCCTTCATCTGTTGCAAGGGTAATTATATAAGAATGTAAGTCCTTTATTCTCTCTATTAATTCTCTACCTTCACTGGTTCCTGCTATTATCCAAATCATTATATTTTATATCCTCTTGGAGTAATAATTTTACCATCTTTAATATAAGTATTACTATTGCCTACAATAAGTACAGTTAGCATGTCAATTTTTTCATAATCTATATTGTCTAAAGTAGTAATAGTAATTTCTTTGCCATCTCTACCTGAATTTTTAACTATTCCCACTGGCGTTTTAGGTTTTCTATGTTTTAAAATAATATTTACAACCCTATTCAAATGATCTTTTCTTCCCTTTGATCGTGGGTTATATATTTGGATTACAAAATCTGCCTCTGCTGATTTTTCTACTCTTTTTAATATTACTTCCCAGGGAGTAAGTAGATCCGACAAACTTATAGATGCGTAATCGTGCATTACAGGTGCTCCTAGTTCTGCTGCTGCTGAAAAAGCAGCTGTTACTCCTGGTATTACTTCTACTTGTATCTTTCCACTCAATTCTAATATTGGTCCTGCCATTCCATATAATCCTGCATCACCTGTACTAACTATTACTGTGTCTTTTCCCGATTCAACTAATTGTATAGCTTTTTTACATCTTTCTATTTCTCCTCTCATTCCTGTTGAAAATAATTCTTTACCTTCAGTTAATTCTTCCAAGTATTCTATATAAGGTGTATATCCTACAATAGCTTGACTCTTCTTTATTACATCTACAGCTTTAAAAGTCATATCTTGTCTGCCACCTGGTCCTATACCTACTACATATAATTTAGCCATTTAAAATCTCCTTTGATATTGATATTGTTATCCCATTGTGTTTTGATTTTTCACTTACAATATTGCCTCCCTGTAAAAATGCACTTGGCCCAGATACAGAATACACTCCTGTTATATCTTTAACAAATTGTGATTTAGAGAACTGATTTTCTACATTTTTTATTTCTTCAATAGTAAATATTTTTAAAGGACAGTTAAAGTAGTTACTAGCTTCAATTATTCCTTTTTCGTGTTTTTTTATTTCTATTGTACCTATTGATTTAATACTTTTAATGGATAAGTTCAGTTTGTTTAATTGGTCTTTTATAGCTTTTATGATTTCTCTACCATATGTATGTTTTCTACAACCTATGCCTATATTTATATTTTTAGGTCTTAATATTGTATAAGGTATATTTATATTTTTAAATCTTTCCTGTGAACTTACTATAATTAATCCTTTAATTTTTAATTCTATATTTTCTAAATCTTTAACTATTGTTAATTTATTGTAATTAATTGTTTTACTATCTTCCGTATATAAGCCTATGTTTTTATCTTTTACCATCATAGACACAATACTGGTAATTGATTTAATATCTTCAATATAATAATTATTTGATTTTGCAAACATATCTATAGATTCAATATTTCTACTATCTGTAGCTGTAGTAATAACAGGAATAGCCCCTATTAAACTAGCCATATCATTGGCTAGTTGGTTTCCTCCACCTAGATGTCCTGATAATAAAGAAATAGAGAACTTTCCTAAATCGTCAATAACAATTATGGCCGGGTCTATTGTCTTATGCTTTATAAAGGGCTGTGACATTCTAGCTGCTATTCCTGTTGCACATATAAATATTATTCCATCATAATTATCCCATATGGATTTTAATATTTTTTTTATTCCTCCATCTACATCTTTGTTTGAATAATGATTTGTTTTATATTTATTGTTTGCTAAGGACTTCAACTTTTCTCCCAACAATCTTCCTTTATCTGTAAAGGAAATACAGGCTATTTTCATTATTTACCACCCCTATATTGATGAGTAAAGCTAGGGTCATATAATTTAGATCTTTCATACTCTCCCTCTATAAAGTCTCCCACAAGTATTTGAGCTGTTTTATGTATATTTTCTTTTTTAACCTTTTCTGCTATATCCTTTAATCTTCCAAATATTATCTTTTCATCTTCCCAAGTAGCCTTATATACTATAGCTACTGGCACATCTGCTCTCCCGTATCCCTCTATTAGTTTGGCTACTACCTGGTCTATAGATTGAACTGATAAGAATATTGCCATAGATGCATTGTGTTTTGCCAAAGCTGCCAAATCTTCATCTTCTGGTACTGGTGTACGCCCTTTTATTCTAGTAAGTATTATTGTTTGGCTAAGATTTGGTAATGTAAACTCCCTCTTTATAGAGGCACAAGCAGCTGTAAATGAACTAACTCCTGGAACTACATTGTATTGTATATTCTTTTTTTCTAGCATATCCATTTGCTCTCTTATGGCGCCATAAATAGTTGGATCTCCTGTATGTAGTCTAACTACTTTTAAGTTTTTCTCAATAGCATCCTCCATCTTTTCTATTACTTCTTCCAAAGTCATTGATGCTGAATTATAAAACTTACAAGTTTTTTTACAAAATTTCAAATGCTCTTTAGAAACTAAAGAACCTGCATAAATAACAAAATCTGCTCCCTCTAAAAGTCGTCTTCCTTTAATAGTTATTAAATCCACATCTCCTGGTCCTGCTCCTACAAAATTAATCATTGTTTTTAACTCCCTTTACAATAAATACTGGGTTTTCACCTTTCAAAAGTCCTATTTTATCAGTAGATGATGTTTGTACTAATTGTGTTTCCATGTTTTTATAATTATATTTTTTCATTAGTTCTATAAACTGATTTAGATTCTTTAATGTAATAAAATTCCCACATAATATGCCCTTATCCTCTAAATATATATCCAAATATTCAAATATTTCTTCTAATTGACCTCTACTTCCACCTACAAAGCATTTATTAAAATTTAACTTTGGTAAGTCCCTATTGGCCTGTCCATGTATGATATTTAAGTTTGTATTGAATTTTTTATTATTAGCTTTTATAATTTCTATTGCCTTTTCTTCTCTTTCAATGGTCCATACTTTAGCTCCTTGTAAACTAGCTTCAATAGATATGGAACCTGTTCCCCCTCCAATATCTAAAAACCTGTCTTCTAATTGAATTTCTAAGTATCCTATAGTTAATATCCTCGTATTAAATTTAGTCATGGGAACTTGTCCCCTTATAAACATATGATCTTTAATCCATTTCATTTTCCACTACCACCACTCCTAAAGAAGAAATATCTTCTATTTCATCCCCAATCTTTTTACTTATTATTTTTTCATTTTCATAGGATAAATTAAAACCGACATATATATTACCCCTTACCCCTAGTTCATATAGTCTTGTCGATATACTAGAGGGCATATTATTTTTATCAATAAGAATAATTGTTAATTTGTGATTTTTTGCTTTTTTCAAATCATCTTCTCTTCCATGAAGTGATAAAAACTTAGCATCTTGCCAAGATTTTTGTAACTTTCCCATCATATATTGGAAGGAAGATATGCCAGGTAATACTTGTTTTATAGCTAGTCCTTTATTTTTCAGAAATTCAACTATACCATAAAAATTCGGGTCTCCTGATGCAAGTAAAAGTGTATGTCTACCTTCTTTTATGAAGTCTAATACTTGATCCACTGTTTTTATATAAATTATATCATTTCTAATATCCTTCAGGCTTTCCCCGACTCTTTCAAAAGCTAATATATATTCTGCTTCTATTATTTTGTTTTCTACAATTTTAGTTAAATACTCTTTATTCCCAGGCCCTATACCTGCTACAATCAACATATATCTACTCCTTTATCCATGGAATAAATAATTACTTTTACTTTATAATCTTCATCTTTTAAATATTTCTTTATTCTTTTTTCTGCACCCTTTTCCATCAGATTAACAACCCTCCCATATCCATCCTCTATGCATATGTTTATAGCTTCTTCGGCTGTTAAGCTCTTGTCTATTTTCTCTAGTAAGCTTAAAGGTGCTTTCATAAATGCTAAGTAATAAATAAAAGCTTCCATTCTTCCATCACACACTTTATTATGTGTATTAAAAACTCCTATAGATAACTTTGCAAACTTCCCTATATGACCTATTAGGGTAATTGATTTGAAGCCTTTATTATATGCATATAATAGACTATCTCCTATGAAATTAGATATTTTCACTTTTGGATTTTTTATATTTAAAGAATCTGCTATCTTTTCTCCATAATTTCCTGGTACTAATACTATGTTTTCCTTTTCTATAGTTTGATAAACCATGTCCATTTCCATATAAACAGTTTTTATAAAAGCTTCTTCAGACATAGGATAAACTATTCCCTTAGTTCCTATAATAGATATACCACCTTCTATTCCTATGTTTTTATTATAGGTTTTTTTGCCGATTGTTTCTCCTTCAGGTGCATATATAAGTACATCATATCCACAATGTGAAACTTCTCTTACTTCTTTTTTTATCATTTGCCTAGGAACTGGATTAATTGCTGGATCTCCTATTTGTCCAAACAAACCTTTTCTCATAATCCTTCCTATACCAAAACCACCATCTATTTTTACTTTCCCATCTTTTCTTTTTCTAACTTGTCCATATATTTTTATCGCATCTGTATTATCAGGATCATCTCCTGCATCTTTTATAATTGAACAAGAAGCTGTATCCTTTTCTATTTTAGGATTATGCACCTCTAGTTTTAATCTTATGTTTGCAGGAGTATCTATTTCTACATATTTTATCTTTTTACCAGTTTCCAACATTAATGCTGCCCCCTTAGATGCAGCTGCTGCACAACTACCTGTAGTATATCCACATCTTAATTTTTTGCCTTCTTTTATCACATATAAATCTAATTTAGACATAGGCTTCCTCCAGTCTAATCTCTAGCTACTAGCATATATAATAGAGCATTAATTATTGAAGCGGCAACATTACTTCCACCTTTATAACCTACTGTAGATATGGATGGTATATCTTTGAATTGTCTTAAATACTCCTTAGATTCTGCTGCCCCTACAAAACCTACAGGAACACCTATTATAAACTTTGGATTTATCTTCTTTTCCTTTACTAGTTCTAATATTCTGAAAAGAGCAGTTGGAGCATTTCCTATTACAAATATATTTATGCCTTCCTCAACTGCCAAATCTATAGCACAGTATGATCTAGTAGTTTCTAATTTTTCAGATAAGTCATAGGCCCTTTTATCATCTATAAAATATTTCAACTTACAATTTGCTTTTTCTAAGGCTTTTTTATTTATTCCCGCATATACCATTTTAGTATCTGTATATATAGTTGTCCCTTCTAATATAGAGCTTTTAGCAGCATTTATAAAATCTCCTCTAAAGTCTATTATCTTTCTATATTCAAAATCTCCTGTAGTATGGATCATTCTCTTTACTATTACCATTTCTTCTTCCGAAAAATCCGTATCTCCCATTACTTGATCTATAATATTCATACTTTTATTTTCTATTTCCATAGGTTTCTTTATATACATAATTAAAGCCTTTCCTTCCTTTTTGCTATGTTTTCAAGCAAATAATAAAAGTTACTCATATTTCCAATAAAATTAATATGTTGATAATATGCTAAAGTGTTTTTATATTTATATCCACATTGCCAAGTCCTATTGCTTTTAGCTTTATTTATTTTAAAAATTGGCTTAGCTTCTATTTCTATAATTGATTTGTGATATTCATTAGCAGATATTAGACAAGCCTTTTCTCCTAAAATTGTATTCTCTTTTAACTCTATATTTACATATCCAAATCTTTCCAGTGCCTTTGTCATAGTAGCTTTACCCTTAAATATACCTACCATAGAATATTCTTCTATAGCAGAAACTAGGTACATGAATCCTCCAGCTTCAGCAATTATATACTTTCCTTTTTCCGCTTCCTCATTTATTGAATTTATCATACTTTTATTTTCTGAAAGCTTTTCAAGATATTCTTCTGGATAGCCTCCTCCAATATATATAAAATCACAATCTGGTATTTTTTTATCTTCTAAAGGTGAAAAATATTCTACATGACACATATTTTCCAATAAATTCAAATTTTCATTAAAATAAAAATTTAAAGCCCTATCATAGGCTATGGCAACTTTTATATTTCTTTTTTCCTTGTATTGGTAAGCCTTTATATTTAATTTATTTGCCATTTGCAAGATTTTATTTATATCTACTGTCTCCTCTATTGTCTCATATACTTTATTTATTAATTTTTCACAATTAAATTCAGGGTCTATTCCTGTTAATCCCAGGCTTTTACTTTCTATATTAAATTCAGACTTATAAGGTAAATATCCTAATACTTGCACATCTGTATATTTCTCTATTTTTTCTTTTAATAGTACATACATTGATTTACTTACTTTGTTTAATATTATTCCCCTTATCTTTGATCCTGGAAAATCTATCATACCTTTTAATTTTGGAATAACTGAAAACATTTCTCCCTTAGGACTATATACTAAAATAGAAGGTATATTTAATTCCTTTGATATATCATAACTTGAATTCTCAAAAGTATTATGTATTCCATCAAAATATCCCATAGCACCTTCTATTACTGCAAACTCCCCTAAATTCATAGCTAGTGATTTAAATATTCCTTGTCTCCCCATTAAATGCATATCTAAATTACCTGCTCTTTTGCCTGATGCTTGTTGTAAATATTTTCTGTCTATAAAATCTGGTCCTGTTTTAAAGGCAGAGATATCTACTTGTCTATTTTTTATGGCTCTAATTATTCCAATAGTTATTAGGGTTTTTCCAGAGTTGCTACTTGGTCCTGTTATCATTATGGTCTTCATTCTTATCCTCCGTATGTTTAGATTATTTCTTTTAAATGGTTAATAAATATCTTTTGAAATTCTTTGTTTTCTCCTAATCCTTTTATTTCTACATTTACTTTTATATTATTATTTTCAAGTATGGTTTTCCATGAATCTTCATCATTAGAAGCCATATCATTTTTGGCATGGTCTCCTGCTACTAGCATAAATGGTTTTAAATTTACCTTATATATATTCTTAGCCTTTAAATGAGTAACTATATCCTCTATGGTTTTTTCTCCTTCAATAGTTCCAATAAAAATATTATTATATCCTTTGTCTCTCATAAGATTTTGTAATTTTTCATATGATTTATCTGCTATATGATCCGTTCCATGGCCCATAAGCACAAGGCCTTCATCTTCCTTATAATCAGCTATATTTAAAGCAGTTGTTGAATCCTCATAGTCTTTTTCATCTGATAATAAGGGTTTTCCTATTTTAATATTACAATCTTTGTTTGATTTTAAAAATTCATTTACTTCTTTTATAATTTTGTCATATTCATGGCCTTCTATTATAAGAAGTGGTTGAATATAAATATCCTTTATTCCATTAGCTTTCATCTTTTCCAATGCTTGTGTAGGATTATCCACCAGATAATCCCTATTTTCCTTTAATCTTGATATGACTATTCTAGATGTAAATGCTCTAATAATAAAATATTCTTTAAATTTATTTTTTATTAAGTTTTCTATTGATTCTATACAAAGTTTTCTAGTATCT
>CAYLXY010000079.1:0-7779 GCA_964387405.1 uncultured Clostridiaceae bacterium | reverse complement strand
TAGAAGATAATTCTATAGACCTAGTAATAACTGATCCGCCTTATGGAATTGATTATTCAAGTAATAGAAGTCAATTTAGTAACCATGTGACTAAGGAAACAATATCTAATGATAAAGAACTTGAGCAAGCCTTAAACCTAACAGATAAAGCTTTAGAAATACTAAATAGAAAAACAAAAGCAGATGCACACTTTTATATATTTACAAGTTGGAAAGTTTACGCAGAATTTAAAGAAATTGTAGAAAAATATTTTGATATTAAAAATATGATTGTTTGGGATAAAGGGAATCATGGGGCTGGGGATTTAGAAACATCATGGGGAAATAGGCACGAATTAATAATATTCGCTACTAAAGGTACTAGGAAGTTAAACAAAAGAAAAGCAGATATATTACAAGTTAGTAAACTATCTTCATCAGAAATGATACATCCAACACATAAACCTACAGGCATAATAAAGGAATTAATAGAAGTATCATCAAGACCCAAAGATACTGTTATAGACCCTTTCATGGGCAGTGGTTCAACTATAAAAGCGGTTAAAGAATATGGGGACTTGAATTATATAGGAATAGAGCTAGATAAAGAAAGATTTGATAAATCAATTAGTTATATAGGGGGTTAAAGATAATGAGTTATGCAGTACAAAGGGAACAATCAGATATGTATTTAGAAGCTTTTAAAGATATTTTAAGAAGGAACTCAATGAACTTCTTATCATTGGAAGTATCGGATGAATACAAAGATACACAAGAAGCTACAGATATGCTTATAAAGATAGAAGGTGGGGATGTAGCTTTAAGGGTTAGAAATCCAAGTTGTAAATTTAGGGATTTTACAATCAGGTCAAGAAGTAAATACGGTGGTAAAACTGAAATTGACAAACTTAAAGAAGGATTCGGGGATTGGTATCTATATGGATGGGGTGATGGTAATGGAAATATACTTGAATGGATATTGATTGATTTAAACAAATTAAGACAATTTAGATTACTAGACAAAGAAAGACAAGAAAATTGGAACCACGATGGCACTAAATTTATAGGCATACCTATAGGGGAATTACAAATGACAGGTTGCATTATATCTAAGCAACTTAAAGAAAATACACAGTTGGAAGTTGATAGATTTATATTTAAAAAAATGAATATAGCTTAGGAGGTGAAAACATGGAAGGTAAGCTCTTAACTCAACAAGATCTTGCTGCTAGGTGGCAAGTAACAACAACAACCATAAGAGAGTGGAGGTTAGACGGGATCTTGCAACCAGTAAAAGGGATCCCAGCAATAAGGTTTACAGAACAACATATAGCCGAATTAGAGGGGGTTAAGCTAGAAAAAGTATCTCCTTTAACGGTTAAAAGACTGGAAAGAGAACTAGAGGAAACAAAGAAAGAGAATCAAGAATTAAAAGGAATAATATCAAGCGTATTAGCGACTACAGCTCAAGTTTATAAATATGGGGAGGTTTAAAAATGAAATTATTATCAGATAGCATTAAAAAAACTATATCAATAGCAGATGGTTATCAGTTAGGGCGACTGATAATAGACGAGGAGCCTTATATAAAAACAGAAAAAGGAGAAGTAAGGGCCAGGGGATTAATAGTAGAAGTCTTAAATGGTGCCGAGTGGTATCGATTAGGGGCGGATGACTACGAAAAGAAAACAGAAGAAGGTTGGCCCTTGTTTGCGGGAGCTGACTGCAGGTATAAGGAGGTGTAAAAAGTGACGGATATAGAGGTTGTTGTACGAGTTTTTACTAAATGTTTTATAAATTTTGTAATCATTCCAGGAATAATTTTTATAATATTGGGGATATACTTTCTCCTCAAACTCAAAAAAGAGGACAAACACTAAAAGGGGGATATCAAGTGAAAAACAAGGATAAGGCTAGATCTATAGCCAAAGAAGCAGCAAGGATATTAAAAGATTATCCTCACTTAAAATACTATGAAGCAATCGAAAAAGCTAAGGAGGTGTTAAGACATGAAAAATAGATACGAAGTAGGTGAATTTTGGACAGTAGGATATGCCCAAGATTTATACAAAGAAAAAAATGTCGCATCGATAGTAACAGATGGAAAATATGTAAGGCTAGAAAAAGAACCTATCAGCCGGCCAGCAAAATAGGTTCTTAAAAAAACTATCTATAGAAAATTATACCATATGAGGAGGGAATATGTATGAAAACTGAAAAAGAATTGAAATTTATGCTAGAAAAAATAGACAGCTTGAATGATCTTATCGAAAGAGCCAACAGGGCAAGAAAAGAAAGGGACGAATTAAGAAAACAGGTTAGTCGGTTGATGAAAATATATATAGAAACTGTAGAGGAGATGAATATCGATGTTTAAACTATACAACAGAAAAGATGTCCATCCACGAGATGTGATGTCAAGCTATAAATATACTGAATATGAAAGAACTAAGGCTTTGAAATACGAGAAAATTTTATTTGATGCAGAGGTAGAAGAAATGCAAGCTAGAAAACATAAGGAGGTGTAGATATGGATAACAATCAAATTCAAGAAGTAAATTCAATGATGATAATAGATGGACTTAAGTTAGACAGAGTAACGGATTCAATGGCCAAGATACAAGATTTTCAAAAAGTTATACAAAGTCAATTAGTGGATGGCCATGATTTTGGAGCAGCATTCCCAGGAAGTAACAAACCAAGTTTATTAAAGCCTGGAGCAGAAAAGATATTAATGCTACTAGGACTGACTAGTGAATATGAGATTCTAGAAAAAATACAGAACTATGAAGATGGATTCTTTGCTTATACTATTAAATGCCTTTTAACAAGAGGTGGACAAACAATAACCGAAGGTTTAGGACACTGCAATAGCAAGGAAAGGAAGTATGATTCAGATAACCAGGATAAATATATGCTAGGAAATACATGCCTTAAAATGGCAAAAAAAAGGGCTCAGGTTGATGCAGCATTAACAGTTGGAAGTTTATCTAATATGTTCACACAAGACCTTGAGGACATACACCAATTTAATCATAGTGAACGAGTAGAAACAATGAATCAAGGCGATGCAGAAGGCATGAAAATTAACTTCGGTAAGCACAGAGGGAAAACTATAGAACAAATATTACAAGAAGACAGGGGCTATGTAAAGTGGCTTAAAGATAATGCTAGAGATGAACTTATAAAGAAAGCTGCAGCTATGGCTTTAAGTCCTAATAAAAATGTTGAAGATAAAAAGGAAACTAGTGTTGATGTTGAAACAGGAGAAACAACCGAAGATAAACAAGTAGATTTTACAGACACACCATTTGGAGATGACGAGAATATACCATTTTAGACTAGGGGATCTATTCCCCTGGTTCACATACAGAAAGTAGGTGACTAAATGACAAAAAATAGAAATAGCAAAAGATATTATTGGCTTAAACTAAATGAAAACTTCTTTGAACGAGAAGAAGTTAAAGTAATAGAGAGTATGAAAAACGGAAAAGACTACATTATTTTCTATATGAAATTGCTTTTAAAGTCAATAGGAACGGAAGGGAAATTAAAATTCAGGGATGTAATTCCCTACACTCCTGAAATGCTATCAAGTATTACAAATACTGACATAGACACGGTCAAAGTAGCCATTGATATGTTTGTAGATTTAGGATTAATGGAGATTTGGGATGATGGAACTTTATTCATGTCAGAGACACAAAACATGATTGGAAGTGAGACTGGATGGGCTAAGAAAAAAAGGAGGCAGAAGAAAAGAGCCGAGGTTGATGTTACTAAAGCAGAGCTTCCAGTATCATATCCTTACAAGTTAGGAAATTGCGAAGTGGTGTCACAAGAACAAATCATATTGCCAAATGGTAAAAGTAGGTTTGTTGATGAAAAAAGATATGGAGGTAACGGGAAGATAGTTATAGCTAAAAGCGATGGCAAATGTAATGGGTGTCAAAGCATGGAAAATACTGTGATTCATCATAAAAATGGATATAGCAATGAACTGGAAGATCTAGAGCTCTTATGCACTAAGTGTCATGGAGAAAAACATAGAGGGGGAAATTGTCCCCCTACTGTCCCCCTACTGTCCCCTAATTGTCCCACAGAGATAGAGAGAGAGATAGATATAGAGACAGATATAGATATAGATATAGATATAGATATAGAGAGAGAAGAAGAAATGGAAAACACTCCTAATAATCTTAATAATAATTTTAAAGAAATAGCACAACTTTATCAACAAGTCATAGGACAGCCTAATGGATTAACTCCTGACTGGATAGATTCAATATTAAAAGACTTTGGATTTGAATGGGTTAAAAATGCAATGCTAGAAAGCGAAAAGAGAGGCAAGCGAAACAAAAGCTATGTGGAAGCTATTTTGCGAAACTGGAAAACAGAAGGTGGAATGAGATTAGGGGGCAAATTCAATGGAGCCAATAGGGAAAAGCATAGAGAGGATGTTGATGAATATGCAGGAATCGGATTCAGTTATGAAGATCTGCAAGAAATGCAAATCGGAGACGACAGCGATAGTGGAGATGTTGGGGAGGAAGATAAGAGTGCCGGTGATGTGTGATTGTGAAGAAAAAAAATACAACGAAATGAAAAGACAAGAGAAAATCAACGCTAAAATCCACAGATTAGAAAAACTAAGAAACCATTCTTTAATGGGGGAGAGGTTTGAAAGCTGCACATTTGAGAATTTTGAAGTAGATAACACTAATAAAAGGTTTTTCAATATAGCCAAGAGATATTGTGATAAGTTTGATGAAATTAAAAAAGAGAACATAGGCTTATTGCTCCATGGGGCTCCAGGAACAGGAAAAACATATCTAGCTTTTTGTATAGCGAATAATTTAATAAACAAAATGACACCTGTAATAGCAATAAGCTCAATAGGATTGTTAGGCAGAATCAAGGAAACTTACAGCAGATATGGATCTGAAGGGGAAGTAGAAATAATTAATAGCCTTAAAAATGCAAGCTTATTAATATTAGATGATCTTGGAGCAGAGAACAACACAGCCTGGTCGAAGGAAAAGATATATGAAATCATAGATTCTAGATATAGAGACGGCAAACCTATAATAATCACTACAAATTTAAGCCTGGAGCAATTAAAAAATAAAATGGCAGGTGAGGATGGAATTCACAGGACATACGACAGATTGGTGGAAATGTGCACACCTTTAGAAATTAAAGGTAGACCTAGGAGAAAAGAAGCAGCGAAGGAGAAAGGGGACCTATTAAAAGACTTATTACGATAAGGAGAGATCACATTGAAAAAACATATTAAACTAGAATATTTAGAAAGAAAAAGATTAAAAGCATTACAAGTTATAAAACCAATTTGCGAAGCCTTTGGTATTGAAAATTATGACTATATAGTCAAAGATACTGGACAAAAAGAAATATTAAGAATTGGCGAAGTACAAATAGGATGTTCAATGAATTCTATCGAGGCAATTATAGATGAACTGGTCGGCTATATATTCATAACTATATGGTGTAGAAATAGATATTTAGGTACTTTTAGTACACAAACTAAAAACGTAATTAAGCGATACTGGATTTAAAGAAAGGGGTAATTATGAAAAACTATAGAATGGCTAACAAAGGAAAGGCATTCGAGGAAGAAGTAGAGTTGGCCAATAAACAATATAAAAGAAAAGGCATAGCATTGATACAAAAGATAAGTACGCCCTGGACCGTAATTAGGAAAGGAAAACAAATAGTATCAGCATTTCCCCAAGGCAAGTCAACATTGGATTTCAGGGGAACGGTTAAAGGTGGTACAAGCATAAGTTTTGACTGTAAAGAGAATAAGAAAGAAAAAAGGGGATTGCCATTAGCAAATATACAGCCACATCAAATTGAATACATGAGACAAGCTTTAGAAATGGGAGAAAAAACATTTATATTATGCTATATGGCCATGTTTGATAAAAGATACTTCATTCCAGGGGAGATTGTTATCGAATACTGGGATAGATGGCAAAAAAACAAAGGTAAGAGAGGATATAACTTTATACCGCTTGATGTAATGCAGGAAGTTAAGTCCAAGAACGGGATATTATTAGACTATTTGGAAGCTATATAAGGAGGAGTGGAAAATAATGAATAATGTTGTATTTTGGAAACCTGCAAAAGGTTACGAAGGGTTATATGAAGTGAACAACGCTGGAGCTATCAAGTCTATATTTTATGGTAATAAACCAAGAATTCTAAAGAAAAGTAAAACAACAACAGGGTATTACAAAGTTGAATTATATAAAAACAAGAAAAGAAAATCTGTTAGGGTCCATAGGTTAGTAGCTATGGCATTTATACCAAACTTAGAGGGAAAGCCAAATATTAATCATAAAGATGGGAATCCATTGAATAACAATATGGATAATCTTGAATGGTGTACTCAACGAGAGAATGTAATGCACGCTATTGAAAGCGGATTAAAAAAGAAGTTTCATATTCCTAAAAAGGATTTAAAACGATTATATGTAGACGAAAGAAAATCAATGCAAAAAATATGTGAAATATATGGAGTGTCAGTCACTATTATTAAAGACAGGCTTAGAGAATATGACATTAAAACTAGGACTATATCTCAAGCAAAAATCCAATATGGATTAACTGAGGATTTTATAGTAAATGAATTAAAAACAAAGACACAAATACAATTAGCAAAAGAAGTAGGTTGTGAACAATCATTAATAAGTCACTATGTAAAGAGAATTAAAGAAAAGGGGAGATTATATGGCTAACGTAGTTGTATTGATAGGAAGATTAACAAGAGACCCTGAATTAAGGTATATACCAGGGTCAGGAACAGCAGTAACAAGATTTACTTTAGCAATAGATAAGCAACTATCAAAAGAAAAGAAAGCAGAATTTGAAGCAAAAGGACAAGCAACAGCTGATTTTATTAATATAGTTGTGTGGGGCAAGACAGCTGAGAACTGTGCTAACTATTTAAAAAAAGGCAGACTGGTAGGAGTCCAAGGAAGACTGCAGTCGGGATCATACGATGCAAAAGACGGAACTAAAAGATACACAACAGATGTAGTGGCACAAAACGTAGAGTTTTTAGAATGGGGAGACAATAAAGATAAATCATCCAGCGAATCAGTTGCAAGTGGATTCCAAGACATAAACGATAATGACAACATACCATTTTAGGAGGGAGGCAAAATGCAAAGGTGCAACAGTTGTGGCAGGGATCTACCGTTGACGGCGGAGTATTTTTATAGGAGCAAGGGCAATAGAACTGGATTGCAATACACCTGCAAGAAGTGTGTCAGCCAAGCAAAAAAGAAAAGACTAAGAGATATAAAATCTGGACGAATAGAAGTGGTTACAAGTACATCAAGATTGATACATCAAGCACTAAAGCTACAAGATATACACAAAAAAAGATACAGTAAAGGAAAATACAAAGTTGACCATTGGAGCGGCATGGAAAAAAGAAATATGCAAACATTTATAGGCACGCTGTCTGACCAAACGGATCTATTTATAACATTAGAAAACAAACACGGAGTAAGAGAATGCTTTTTAAAAGCTGATTTTATGATAGACGACAAAATAGAAAAGGTAAAATAAAACAAGGAGGGCAATCATGAAACCTGAAATGAAGTGCGAAGAAAAGGTCGGTGAATATTGTAGACAAGCTATTAAATATGAAAAGTATGGAGAATATAGAAAATGTATAAAATGTTGTCTTGAATGCGGTGATCCATGTGGCAATATGTGTGACGTGGCTATAAAAATTAACAAAGAAAGAGCTTATAAGTGATACACAAT
>CAYLXY010000078.1:0-7906 GCA_964387405.1 uncultured Clostridiaceae bacterium | reverse complement strand
GATTAGAATTAGTGAGTTAGTAGCTTTTCAAGAAAAATTTAAAAATATATTAATATGATTTTATACTTGTTGAAAAGATAAAATATAAAAGTAAATGATTATATTGACTTATATAGGGTAAAATATATATATGATGTTATTTCATAGGATAAGTTATTTAGTATAAATTAATGAAATAACAAATTTACCGAAAAAATACAGGAGGAATAATATGGAACACAAATTACCAAAATTACCTTATAGTATGGATGCTTTGGAACCGATAATTTCTAAAGAAACATTAGAATATCATTATGGGAAACATCATCAAGCCTATGTAAATAATTTGAATAAATTAATTGTAGGTACGGAATTTGAAGATATGTCTTTAGAGGATGTTATTTTGAAGTCGAGTGGTGGGATTTTCAACAATGCAGCTCAAGTATTTAATCACACTTTTTACTGGAATTGTTTATCTCCAGATGGAGGCGGAGAAGCCAAAGGAAAACTTCTTGATGCTATAAATGAAAAATTTGGATCTTTTGCAGAATTCAAAGAAAAATTTGCTCAAACTGCTATAGGAACTTTTGGCTCAGGTTGGGCATGGCTTGTTAAAGATCAAAATGGCAATTTAGAACTTGTTAGCACAAGTAATGCTGGAAATCCATTAACAGAAGGGAAAACTCCATTATTAACCTGTGATGTTTGGGAACATGCCTATTACATAGATTATCGTAATGCACGGGGATCATATGTTGAGAAATTCTGGGACCTAGTTAATTGGGATTTCGTAGCTTCTAATTTATAAAAAATAAATAGGAAAAAATCAATTCAATAGATATTATTGCTCTTGTAATTGCGAGAGCAATAATATTTAAAATATTATATAAACATATAATACTAAGACCTATATGGGTCTTTTTTTACACTTTAATTTAGGCTTATATCAAGGAATCTATAGGGCTAATATTAATAAAGAAAGAGAAAATTGGCTATTAATAAAAGAAAAAGATGAATATGCTAAGATAGAAAATGATGTATCTCAATTTAAGACAAGTGTTAGAAGTGGACCTACTATGTTGGAAATAGATGAAGAAAAGGATGAAAATCTATAGATATTTAAAAAGGAGACTTATATTATATGGCACAAACATATCCTATGACACCAATAGGTAAAAAAAAGTTGGAAGAAGAATTAACTTATTTAAAAGAAGAAAAACAAAAAAAGATTAATGATGAAATTAAATATCTTCGTAGTTTTTGTGGTTTTTCAGAAGATGTCTCTTTTAACGAAATGTTGGACCAACAATCTTTGGTTAAAGAGCGAATAATTATGATTGAAGAAATGCTTTACAATGCAAAGCTGATTAATCCTGACGATGAAGAAGTTTCAATAATAAGCATTGGGAGTAGGGTGACATTTATGGAAATGCCTGATGGAAACAAAGAAACATATACAATTGTTGGCACAGTCGATGCGAATCCTGCTGAAGATAAAATTTCAACAGACTCCCCTATTGGAAAAAGTTTATTGGGAAGTAAAATAAATGATGAAATATTTATAAAAGTTCCTTCTGGAAAAATTAAAGTGAAAGTCGTGGATGTTAGCTAAAAATTTTTTATATAACTCTTAGAGAAGGATTAGTAATTTTAAAAAGACTAGTGCAAATAATTTCTAAAATTACTTGCACTAGTCTTTTTAATTTTATGTCTATCTAATCTATTCATACCTTGTATTTTGATTTACACATTTATTAGTAGGGTATAAGATTAGTAGTGTGTATAAAATATAACAATCTAAAGGGAGGCTTGAATATATATGGATTTTACTATATTAGTAGGTGGCGCAGCAGGGCAGGGAATAGATACTTTTGCCAATATATTAGAAAAGTCACTCAAGAGATGTGGATTTCACATATTTACCCATAGCGACTATATGTCAAGGGTAAGGGGCGGCCATAATTTTATGAAAATTAGATTCTCAGACAAGCCTATATCAACTTATACAAAAAAAGTAGATATTATATTTGCATTAAATGAAGAAACAGTAGACATACATGAAAACAAATTAAGGGAAGACGGACTTATAATTTTAGATGAGGAATTATCTAAAGAAAAGGATCTTATGCATTTGCCCCTTATAAAAACAGCTAGGGATTTAGGAAATGTAAGGGTGTCCTCTACGGTAGGATTAGGTTCTATATTAAAGTTTTTTGGTCTTCCAAAAGATGAAACTAGAAAAATAATTAAAGAAAGGTTTAATGAGAAAATATCAGATGTAAACCTAAAAGCTTTGGATAAAGGTTATGATTTAGTAGATAGCAAGCACAAATTACAAACAAAAGAAGATAAATCCATTTTAATAAATGGGAACCATGCAGTTGCATTAGGTGCAATTGCAGCAGGTTGCAGATACTACTGTGGTTATCCCATGACTCCTTCCACTGGTGTATTGAACTATATGTCACTTAAATCAGAGGAAATGGGAATAGTCATAGATCAAGTAGAAGACGAAGTTGCAGCTTTAAATATGGCCCTTGGTGCATCTTACACTGGCGTTAGAGCTATGACAGGATCATCTGGTGGAGGAATAGCTTTAATGGCTGAAACATTTAGTCTAGCAGGCATAATAGAAACCCCTGCAGTAATAATAAATGTTCAAAGACCAGGACCTGCTACAGGATTTCCTACAAGAACTGAGCAAGCTGATTTGAGATTTATGGTACATCTAGGACATGGAGAATTTCCAAAGATGCTAATCTCTTTGAGAAATGGGGAAGATGCTTTTTATCAGACTGCAAGGGCATTTAACTTGGCAGAAAAATATCAAATACCAGTTGTCTTATTAAGTGATCAAAACCTAGCTGATTCTACAGTTACTTATAATCCCTTTGAATTTGAAAAGATAAGTATTGATAGATATATCTCAGGTGAAGAAGCTATAGTTGAAGGGGAAAGATATAAAAGATACAAGTATACAGAAGATGGAATTTCACCTAGGATAATTCCTGGAAAGATAGAAAACCAGGTGGTATTAGTAGATAGTGATGAGCATGATGAATATGGAAATATAACAGAATCTGCTGAAGTTAGAATTAAAATGGTGGATAAAAGGGCTAAAAAGTTTGAAAATCTTAAAAAAGAAGTAGAGGAGCCCTGGTTAATAGGTGAAGAAGAACCGGAACATCTAATAGTAGCTTGGGGATCTTTATATGGGGCTGTAAAAGAAGCAGTAGAAATACTCAACTCAGAAGGCCTTTCAATTGGAGCCTTAGTTTTTGGCGATATATGGCCACTTCCTACAGAAAAACTAGGAAAAATGTATAAGAAGGCTAAAAATTTAATTGCTGTTGAACAAAACTCTACAGCCCAGTTAGACAGTTTGATAAGAGAAGAAATGCTAATAAAATGTAATCACAAAATATTAAAATATGATGGCAGGGCCTTTTCTGGAGAGGAAATTTATGAAAGACTGAAAGAGGAGGTATTATAATGCAAAAAGAATATAAGCTTTATCAACCGTCTTGGTGTCCAGGATGCGGAAATTATATGATACGAACTGCATTAAAACAAGCTTTAGAAGAATTAGAAATACCACCACACAAGGCTGTAATTTCATCCGGTATAGGACAAGGATCAAAAATGCCACATTATATAGGGATAAATGGCTTTAATGGATTACATGGTAGAGCAATGCCACCTGCAATAGCTATAAAACTATCAAATAAAGATTTAAGTGTAATAGTTGAATCTGGAGATGGAGGCAATTATGGTGAAGGTGGAAATCATTTTATACATGCAGTAAGAAGAAATATAGATATAGCACATTTTATTCATAACAATCAAATATATGGACTTACTAAGGGGCAAGCTTCCCCAACTACAGCAGAGGGTCAAATTACTACATTACAATTTGACGGAGTAAAGAGTATACCTTTAGATCCATTAGCTCTTTCATTAACACTTGGTGCTGGCTTTGTAGCAAGAGGATTTTCTGGAGACATAGCCCATCTTGTAGATTTGATGAAACAAGCCATTACATTTAAAGGCTATGCTCATTTAGATATACTTCAACCATGTGTAGTTTGGAATAAGGTAAATACTTTTAAATGGTATAAAGATAGAGTATACAAATTATCTGATGACTATGATAATACAAATTATGAAAATGCTTATAAAAAATCAAGAGAATTTGGAGATAAAATTCCAATAGGAGTTTTATATAAGGTTGAAAGACCAACCTATAATGACTCATTTAAATTTATCAAAGATGGGAAACCCTTGGTAGATAGGGAACTAAATCCTTTAGATGCAAAAAAATTGATGGATGACTTTATTTAGAAATGTTAAGGTGATTGGAAAGATTCTATGGGGCAAACCGTAGCCTTACTATTTAGGAATTAAAAAGGTTTGACAGTTTAAAATATTAAGAATATAGTGTTTTGCCATTCATTTACCATCGCTTTTTTTAAGCCGGTGGTAAATTATTTTATACTAGCTAATTAAAATAATTAATTACTCATAAGAGAAGTTGTTTTCTTGGAGTTTTCTATACTCATATATAATAAAGTTGCATTTACTTCGGCTCCCATATAGTCATTTAAAACTACTGAATGTATAGATGACATTCAGTGGTTTTCTGTTTCTAGACATATATTTACTTAAGGAAAATCAAGAAAAATAGGCCACTTTATTTTTCTAAGAAAGACTATTGGATTGAGCATTAAAGTGTAAGAGCATAGACAAATATGACTTTGTTTGTTATATTAAAACTAGATTAAACTAGGTAATTGCTAAATTAATTTAAAAAATCGAATAGAAAAATATATGAAGGTTAAAAGAAAAGAGGTGCTTGTATCATGGCAAATCAAAGCAAAAATATAGCAATAGACTTATCTAATACGAAAGAAGAGTGGAAAAAACAATTGTTTTTTGTTGTGGGTTTTTCTTTACCCTTTGCCTATTTGTTATCTTTTCTATTTGAAGGACGTGTGCTTTATAGTATTCTTGACAGTTTTGATATCTATTTTCCTAACTATATTTTCGCTACAATTGTGGCGCATTTTTTAGGCTTGTTTTTATGTGGATGGTTTGTTAAATCTAAAGTAATAATACAAAGAGTGGTGTTTACCAGTATAATTCTTTGCTTTTTAACAAGCCTGCCCTTCTTGTTCTCACCTTCTATTTTTTGGGGAATAGGACTTGTATTAAGTGGTTTTTCAGGTGGATGTTTAATGTCAACTTTAGGATATTTTTTAAAGAAATATATTAGAAAAGAAGATAGATTTAAAACCATTGCAGATATTTTGATTTTATCTAATTTATTGATGATTATTATCTATTGTGTTGATTTATATTTATCATCCTTTGTAGGACTTATTCTTTCTTTATTATGTTTGTTAGCTGGGATAGTTTTCTTACATCTATTGATTCGAGAAGCTAAATTTATTGTAGAAGTTGATGTAAAACCTGTAAATACATATAGTGTGAAAAAGCCACTTCAAATATTGTTCATATTTGTTTTTATTATTACTATTAATTCTGGGTTAATGTACCAAGTGATTAATCCAAGTTTTAATCATTTATCAAATTTAATAATATGGTATTGGTCAATACCGTATATTATAGCAATAGCTATTATGCGTTATCTACCGTCGGACGCAAAACGATCACCCTATTTATACCTTGCTCTAATTATGTTGATAAGCGCTTTTGTAGGTTTTGTTTTTTTACAGCATAATGTAATTGGTTATTTGATTATAAATACCTTAATGTTAGGAAGTTTTGGTGTGTTTGATTTATTTTGGTGGAGTATATTGGGTGATATGTTAGACCATACTACTAAGCCTGTAAAAATATTTGGTATAGGCTTATCCGCAAATGTTTTAGGTATATTAGTTGGTGGAAATTTTGGATATTTAGTAAATCAATATAAATTTTTAAATACAGAAATTATAATTTTTGCCCTAGTTGTCTTATGTATTACAATATTATTATTACCAGTGCTTAATCGACAATTAAATTTACTTTTAAAAAGTCATACATATATTATTGCCTATGGACGGATGGATAAATTTAAGCAAAAAAAAATGATTCAGGAAGTCATAGGAACAGAAATACTGACTAATCGTGAAAAAGAAGTATTAAAACAAATTTTATTGGGAAAAACAAATCGTTTAATTTCTCAAGAACTTTCGATTTCCGAAAGCACAGTAAAGACACATGCGGGTAATATTTATTCCAAATACCATGTGACTACCCGTGCAGAACTTATTAGCAGAATACTAAGAAACTATATAGATCTATAGAAAACCTTGCTAGATCCTTACTATATAGATAAAAATAAAGCCTCATACTTAAGTATGAGGCTTTATTTTTATCTATTCATACTTATATCCGATGCATTATTAATGTAAATTCATACCTATCTCCGATGTGCTATTTAATTTCATATGGTAAACTTTTCTTAACTTTAAGTATGTTAGTAGAAGTAATCTATAAAAGATTAGTGAGAAAATATAATTGTTAAGAAAGGAAAACAAATATGTATTGTAAATATTGTGGTAGAAAAATTGAAGGTGAGTCACGGTTTTGTAAGTTTTGTGGAATGGAACAGCGGCAGAGTATTGTTACTGTGCCAGATCAAGCTAGGTCTACACCTATAACACCTGTAAGACAGTCGCCACAAAACAATGTCCCACCGGCTACTGCCCCTGTTTCGGTCCAGCAAAAAAAGAGATCAGTCATTGCCATTTTTGTTGCCATACTGGTGATTCTTGTAGGCTTTCAGTTAATGTCGCTGAGTATTGTAGGCAAAACGGCTACTGCTTCTTTAACAAGCGTTAGGCAGGATAGAGAGAGCTACGGTGAATCCAAACCTAATCCGAATCGTTATCGGATTCAATATACTTTTTTAGTAGGTGGAAAATCCTATGCGGGTAGTTCAAGCATGATTTTTAAGCAAGGTGTAAGGGGGGACCAAAAAATCAATATTCGCTATCTTCCTTATTATCCCGGAATCAATTCCCCTGCTGATGAAACAAATATTCTGGGTGGATTGTTTCTAACCGGATTTGGAGTGTTTCTGCTAGTTATGGGAATTAAGGGCAAGGGGAGAGTCAAATTCAGTATGTGGAAACGGGTATAGCAATTATAAGTAAGGAGGAGTTAGATATGTATTGTAAAAAATGTGGTAGTTTCATACCAGAAAACACAAAATTTTGCACTTCTTGTGGGCTAGAGCAGGACCTAGACCTACAAACAGATCAGGCTGCTACAAGTAGTTCCTTAGTTGGGTATTCAGATAAAATTAATGACCCACGCATTGCTGAAAATCTGGAAAAGATGAATAGGTCAGGCATGGTTTTCACCATGATATTAGCTGTGCTTGCAGTATTTGGTTTTTCTATTGCCGGAGCCTTAGATCTTGGTGGCCTTGAGCTTCCCACTGCTTTCTTCTTGGGCTTGGCCTTAGGTGGACTGCTAATCGTGATTGCACTTTTTCAAAGAGCAAAAGGGAAAAAAGATGGTACATGGGATGGAGTTATTGTTGACAAAACTTTAAAGAAAGCTAGCTATGCTAGCCAAGAGACAGGTGATTATAGAGATAGTTATTATGCCCATATACGTCTTATGAACGGTCGTATAAAAAAACTAAGCCTTACTGAGGATTTATTTAATTATTATAATGTGGGTGACCATGTCCGGCATCATGCGGGTACATTAGGGCATGTTCTAGAGAAGTATGATAAATCTGGTGACAGCGTTATCTATTGTATTGTTTGTACTAGTAAAAATGGATTTGAAAATGACATTTGCCGTCGATGTAAAAGTCCACTGCTAAAATAGGTAGAAAAATTATATAAAAATTAGAGATAGTGTAAAGTAGGCTATGAAAGAAAAAGAAATCAAAAAATATTGGCTCAAG
>CAYLXY010000077.1:0-7971 GCA_964387405.1 uncultured Clostridiaceae bacterium | reverse complement strand
TAATTTCAGTGGTTTTCTCACTAAGTTAAAGTTTCATGAATAATTCAGGTTATATTATATTTATTAGCAAATTCCATTATTTCTGGAAATATGGATAAGTTTCTAGATATAATTAATACAGGAATATTGCAGGAAAACATCTCTTCCAGTCTAGAATAACGTATATCTTCGGGTAAGTTGTTGGTATAATGCCATTCGATGGTCCCAATTATTTGAATCCTTTCATGGGCAAAGTTTTTAAAATGGCCTGTCAATTGTAATCCTGGCCTATTTACTTCACTAGCATTTATTTTTACATGCTCCACGCCCTTCGCTCTATACATTACTTCCACATCTAAATCTTTGATTATCTTATCCAAAGTGATATAACTTGTATTTTCTTCTCCCATATTTATATAACTCATATTATTATTCCCCCCTATTTTTTCTAAAATGCTGGTATAGTTCCTGTGATACTCTTTTATTCATACTTTTTACCTTTACCAACTCTTCTATATCTGCATTTTTTATATTGTCTATACTCCCAAAATGTTTGAGAAGTTCCTTTTTTCTCTTATCCCCTATTCCCCTTATATCATCCAATTCAGATCTAAACATATTTTTGCTCCTTAAACTCCTATGGTAGGATATTGCAAACCTATGTGCTTCTTCTTGAATCCTATATATTAATCTGAATCCAACACTATTTTCATCTAGATTTATCTCCTTATTGTTATATATAATTCCTCTTGTATTATGAAAGTCATCCTTTACCAATCCACAAACTGGAATAAATAGGTTTAGCTTATCCAATACTTCTAGGGCTATATTCACCTGACCCTTCCCACCATCTATCATTATCAAGTCAGGAAAGGCAGAAAAACCTTTCACCTCTACTTTATTATCTTTTATCATCTCCTTTTCCTTTAAACCTCTGCGAAATCGTCTTTCTATAATCTCTTCCATACTTTTATAATCATCCGGAGTGGCCACTGATTGGATTTTAAATCTTCTATAATCACTCTTTTTGGGCTTTCCTTTTTCAAATACCACCATAGAGCCTACAGAATTTACACCAGATATATTGGATATATCATACGCTTCAATTCTATTGGGTCGCTTTGCTAATCCTAGTGTTTGTTTTATTTGTTCTAAGGCATTATGATCTTTCTCTTTTTCCCTTAAAAATCTATCTCCATATTGATTCATCATATCCATTGCATTCTTTCTTACCATATCCATCAATTGGGATTTTTCTCCCCTCTTGGGGATTCTTATTGTTAGCTTAGAACCTCTTTTTTCAGACAACCATCTTGATATGGTATCCATGTCATCAATTTCTTCTTCTATGAATATCTCCTTGGGCACATATGCTGTCCCCAGGTAGAATTGCTTGACAAAGGAACTAAGTATATCCTTTCTTTCTTCATTAAAAGTGTCAGATATTATAAAATGCTCCCTGCCTATTATCTTGCCAGCCCTTATAAAGAATACCTGGATACATACTTGGTCCACACCCCTTGCCATTCCTATTATATCTTGATCTATGATCTGTGTGCTCACTATCTTTTGCTTTTCCAATACGATGTTCAAGGAATTTATCTGATCCCTATACTTGGCAGCACTTTCAAAATCTAATTCCCTAGATGCCTTTTTCATCTTTTCCTCTATCTTGTCTATTAAACCATCTTCCCTGCCATTTAAAAACATTATAATCTCATCTATCATTTCCCCATACTCTTTTTCATTTACATTTCCCTGACAAGGGCCCAAGCACTTTCCTATATAATAATTCAAACAAGGTCTTTGTTTACCCAGGCCCTTGCTTAAATCCCTGTTGCAAGTTCTTATAGGATAAAGGTTTCTTATAATATCCAAAGTATCATTTACCGCATATACACTAGGATAGGGTCCAAAATATTTGGCACCGTCTTTTAATACTCTTCTAACCTTTATAACTCTTGGGTATTTTTCATTTGTGGTTACCTTTATATAGGGATATTGCTTGTCATCCCTTAATAATATATTATATTTTGGCTTGTGCTTTTTAATTAGATTTGATTCCAAAATCAATGCTTCCACTTCAGTATCTACCATTATATATTCGAATTCATGGATATGACTAACCAAGGCATTTACCTTAGGTGGATTGTTTCTTGAAGATTGGAAATACTGTCTGACCCGCTTTTTCAAAGATTTGGCCTTTCCAACATAGATTATTTCCCCATGCTTATCCTTCATTATATACACACCAGGTTCATCTGGTAGTTTTTTTAATTCTTCATCTATATTAAACATAAAATCACCTTTCAATCTATTGAATATATCTTTCCCTATTAAAATATAATATCATAGTATGTAGAAGAATATAAATTTAATATGATATTATTATAGAAGATTCTTGTCTTTGCTCAGGATGACATTTAAATAAAATTATTCTTAGGAGGTAGTCCATTGAAAAGAAAAATATTCTTATTCCTTTTAGGGGCCCTTTGTTTTACGATTTCCCAGCCTCTTTTAAGGATACCCCTATTAAATTATTTGCAAACTACAAGTGATTTTATTTTGTTTTATAGTTTAAATCCCCTATTGGTTGGAATATTGATAGCTTTTTCAGCTGGTATATTTGAAGAAGGCTTTCGATTTATATTTAGACGATTTCTTTTTAAACCCATAAGCTTTTCTATATTGGATCCTATTTTATTTGGACTAGGTCATGGCCTAACAGAAGCCTCCATGGTCCTTCTACCCATTGCATCCATCCTGCCCCTCAAAAGTTTATACCTGCCACTTCTTGAAAGGTTTTTAGCTGTAATCCTTCATATAGGATTGTCCCTAATCATTTGGAATGGATTTCAAGTAAATAAAAAATATCTATATTTGGGGTTAACTATACTTTTACATGGACTTGTGAATTCTTTGATACCTCTTTTGACTTGGACTGAAAATTATATCCTTTTAATAGAAGGTTCTTTAGCTTTAATCGATATATTTGTTATAATATATGTATATAGATCCAAGAAACACTATAATTTAAAGGAGGACGGAATATGAAAAACCTAAAAAGGAATTTTTCACTAATGCTTTGCTTGATCTTTTGTTTTACATTTTTAACAGGATGTGGAAGTTCAAAACTATCGGATGATTTTGATCAAGATGAAATTGAGAAATTGGCCAAGGATGTCATTTCCTACATAAATAATAAGGATTCGGAATCCATTTTAGAAATGACTACTGTGGAGATGGGAAAAGCCCTCACCCCTGATGTTCTAGAAGAAATCTATGCAGCCATAGGTGAAGGTGGGGAGTTTGTAGAAATCCAAGATATAAGCGTTGGAGGACAAAAAGATAAGAGCTCTGAAGAAGAATTTGCTATTGCTGTGGCAAAAACTAAATACCAGCACAAGAATTTCATTTACACTATAACCTTTAGCAAGCAAATGAAACTTGCAGGACTTTATTACAAGTAAGGGTTTTGTAAATTTAAACTAGGAGCTGTTGATTTGAAAAACTTAAAATTAATTCTAAAAGGAGTCCTATCAGTAATAGCTATAATACTACTATCCCTATCCTTTTTTACTGGATTGTTCATATTAATATCCTTTACTCAAACCAAGCTATTTTTGCCAAAAGAATATATTATGTTGATCTTTAAATCTCCCCTTGTACAATATAGTTATAATTAAATTACAGTTTCCTGCTGTAATTTAATTATAACTATATTGTACAAGGAGACAAGGATAATGGATATTGCTAATTTTGAAAAAATTTCTCTACAAGACTATCCTGGAAAAATATCTGCTATATGTTTTATGAAGGGATGCCAACTCCGATGTCCTTATTGTCACAATCCAAGTTTAGTTTTACCAGATTTATTTGAGCCTACTAGAGAGGATATAAACTCTGATCTTATGAAGTATCTAGATAAAAGAAAAAATATGATTGAAGGTCTTGTCTTAAGTGGTGGTGAACCCCTTTTGCAAGATGATTTGCTGGCTTTGATCTATGAAATAAAAAAACTCGGATTAAAGATAAAGCTTGATACAAATGGTATGCTTCCAGATAAATTGAAACCATTGATAGATGAGAATTTGATAGATTATATAGCCTTGGATTATAAGGGATCTGCTGATAATTTGAGTGAGTCGGTGGGGTTGGAATCATATGCCAACGATAGCTTGTATAGCAATTGGCTTAAAAGTTTGGATATGATCTTTAATTCTTCTATAGATTATGAACTAAGAACAACTGTTGTAAAAGAGATTCATTCTATAGACCACCTTTCCATCATGGCAAAGGAACTCAAGCTATTGCTTGCATCTCCAGTTTCTAAATGGTTTTTACAAGGCTTTGAAGAAAGTTCTGATATATTAAATCAATTTACCAAAGATAAAAAATCCCTTTCTGCTTATTCAAAAGAAGAGATGAAGGAAATTAAGAATAAACTAAAAAAGATTATACCAGAAGTAAGTTTAAGAAATACATTATAATTATGGAGGTAGTAAAATGAGATATACCGTTATAAAAAGAGATGGAAGTAGCGTTCCTTTTGAAATGAATAAGATTAGTCTGGCTATGCAAAAAGCATTTGATGCTGAGGAAGTTTTAATCGATGAGTCAGTACTAGAGCTTCTTTCACTTCGTGTGGTTGCTGAAATCAGTTCCAAATTAAAAAAACCAATCTTTCATATTGAAGATATTCAAGATGCCGTTGAAGTTGTATTGGTTCAATCTGGCTATACAGAAATAGCCAGAGCATATATTCTTTATAGAAAACAACATCAAAAAGCTAGGGATGCCGTTAATACCCTTATTGATTATAGTAAAATTGTTAACGACTATGTAAAGGTTGAGGACTGGAGGGTAAAGGAAAATTCTACTGTTACATATTCTGTAGGTGGATTGATTCTTTCCAATAGTGGTGCAATCACAGCTAATTATTGGCTGTCTGAAGTCTATGATGATGAAATCGCCAATGCCCACCGCAATGCAGATATCCATATCCATGATCTTTCCATGTTGACTGGGTATTGTGCAGGTTGGTCATTAAAACAATTGATAAGTGAAGGACTTGGTGGAGTTACTGGGAAAATATCATCAGCACCTGCAAAGCATTTATCTACCTTATGCAATCAAATGGTGAACTTCCTTGGTATTATGCAAAATGAATGGGCTGGAGCTCAGGCATTTAGTTCTTTTGATACCTATCTAGCACCTTTTATTAAAACCGATAATCTAAGCTATGAGCAAGTTGAAAAAAGCATTGAATCCTTTATCTATGGTGTAAACACACCAAGCAGATGGGGTACACAAGCACCATTTTCCAATATAACTTTAGATTGGACTGTTCCACCTGACCTAAAAGATCAACCTGCTATTGTTGGTGGCAAGGAGATGGATTTCACCTATGGTGATTGTCAAGCTGAGATGGATATAGTAAACAAGGCCTTCCTAAATGTAATGATCGACGGAGATGTTAATGGTAGAGGCTTCCAATATCCAATACCCACTTACTCTATTACAAAGGAGTTTGATTGGTCGGAAACTGAAAACAATAAATTATTATTTGAAATGACTGCAAAATATGGAACACCTTATTTTTCCAATTATATCAATAGTGAGATGGAGCCTTCAGATGTTAGAAGTATGTGCTGTAGGTTAAGGCTAGACCTAAGGGAATTGAGAAGAAAGAGCGGAGGATATTTTGGCAGTGGTGAAAGCACAGGATCCGTTGGAGTAGTAACTATCAATATGCCAAGAATTGCTTATCTAGCAAGTTCAAAAGAAGATTTCTTTAAAAAACTTGATAAGGTAATGGATATCTCTGCAAGATCTTTGAGTATAAAACGAGATGTTATTTCTAAATTTTTAGAATCAGGACTTTACCCATATACAAAAAGATATCTTCATAGTTTTGACAACCATTTTTCAACCATTGGCTTGGTTGGTCTAAATGAAGCTTGCTTGAATGCAAACTGGCTTGGAAAAGATCTTACAGATGAATCGGCTGTAGAATTTTCAAAAGAAGTATTAAACTATATGAAAGAAAGATTGTCAGACTACCAAGAGGAATATGGTGATCTGTACAATTTAGAAGCCACACCTGCTGAGTCCACAGCCTATCGTTTAGCTAAACATGATAGGGAAGCCTATCCATTGATCAAGGCTGCAGGAGACGAGGGAGAAACCCCTTATTATACCAATAGTTCTCATCTACCTGTGGGTTATACTGAAGATATATTCACAGCATTAGATGTTCAAGATCAATTACAAACATTATATACCAGTGGTACAGTCTTTCATGTTTTCCTAGGAGAAAGAGTGCCTGATTGGCAGGCAGCAGCAAGTCTTGTGAAAAAAATTGCTGAAAACTATAAATTACCATATTACACCTTGAGTCCAACATATTCTATATGTAAAAACCATGGCTACCTGTTTGGTGAACATGATAGATGTGAACAATGTGGTGAAAAGGTAGAAGTTTATAGTAGAATTACTGGATATTATAGGCCGGTAAATAATTGGAATGATGGTAAGACCCAGGAATATATAGACAGAAAAGAATATTCCGTTAAATAATATTGATTATAAGACTTGTATCTGGATAATTAGGATACAAGTCTTTTTTATTTTATATTAATTGTTCACCCTCTGCCTTCAAATCACATACAGTATAATATATGCTATTATTTATAATCTTTTATAGGCAAATCCTTTAATCTTGGAGGTGGCAATATGGAGTTTTGGGATGGCCAAATAGACTTTACTATAGATCCTAAGATGTTGGAAAATAAAAGCTTGAATAAAAAAGAAAATGAAAATGAAAACAAAGATGAAAACAAAGAAAAATATATGTTCAATATTATAGATGATATAGATAGCATCGATCATTTGCCTGGGAAAGCCGTAGGTAATGGGGTAATGGAATTTAGCCAAACAAAGCATTGGAATAAGACCATAGATGAAATAGAAATAGAAGATAAAAAACAAGATCAGATATTGGCAAGTCTTAAGAGTATTGAAGAAATATTGAATAATATATATAATCTTATTTCTAATGAAAAAGCTCTTCTTCCTTGGTGGAAAAAGCTTTTAAAATAAATTTATTTCAATCTATAAAACATAGGAAAGCTGAGCCCTCAGCTTTCCTATGCCTTGTGATTTTTATACTGGCATATTATTTCCATTACTTCCGTTACACACGGGAGTACATGTTAACTTTTGTCCTGGGAATTCTTCACTAACGGTGATTGATTCAAATGCATAAGGTCTTATACCTCTTACCCAGATGTTCTCATCTTTCCAAAGCTTATCTACTACATTTCCTTCTATTGCAATTTTATAACAGCCCACAGTTTCTTCTATAATATTACAATCTAATTGTGCAACAACACAAGAACCATCTATAAACCTTAAAGCATACTTAAGATTCGAGATTTCCTCTCCATCTGCTGTTCTATAGAAGGTCCTGCATACGGTGTCGAGAATATCTATAGGCAAAGCTATAAAGCTAGGTTTATCTCCAGGTGCCTGTGGTAAGGTCTTAAGGATTACTTGACCTTTAACCATTACCCTTACACCTGGATTATCAGTATTACAATCTACCAATTCTTCCCTTGCACAGGTTACCCTGAACTCACAGTAGTTTGTGTCTATATCTCCAGGAAAATCCACTATTCCCCTACAATTTTGAAATATATCTTCAGCACTTGGTAATGGAATTTTAATATTTATAGGGTTATTACAAATATAACGAACATTTTGAACACAAATATCCAAACAAGTTTCCTCTGGAACTTCACTTATTCCAAATTCATCTTTGTTATTGTTTAAAAAACACTTACAAGATCCAGATGTTTGCCCCCTATCTAGTTCTTGTTCATCTAATTTTGATACATGGTTTTTTTCAGTCATAAATATACCTCCTATTTTTTATTAATTAGCTCGTTGCAGAACTCTACAACTCGCATGTTTCCTACATTTCTTTATATA
>CAYLXY010000076.1:0-7982 GCA_964387405.1 uncultured Clostridiaceae bacterium | reverse complement strand
ATGACCCCCTATTTCGTGGTATAATTGAGTCGCTTAACAAACAAATATCCCACGAGAGGAAGTCATTGCCTTGAACTCAATCATAACCTATTTAATACTATATAATCAATACCTTATTAAACAAATTTCTGAATTAACTCTTTTTATTGCAAAACATATTCCATTAAAACAATGGGCTTTTGATGATTCCAACAGTCCTGCTTATCAAAAATTTAAGCTTGATAAACTTCCTATTATTAAGAAATTTGAAAAACAGGATTATCTCTTTCTCTTGGAATACCATCTTTGGAAATATGGTAAACCTACTAAGCCTGTTCAGCGTCGTGGTGATAAATCTATTCCTGAAGATACTATCTGCCCTTTATGTGGTGCCCCTCACCAATATATTTACGATAACAATGGTGGAAAGGGTCAGTTTCAATGCAAAATATGTGGTCAAACATTCGTTACTGGTGAGCAGGTAACATCTCCAATAGTTCTTATGTGTCCTTATTGCGGGCATGTACTGTCGCCAAAAAAGGATCGTAAGAACTTTATTGTACACAAGTGTGTATTTAAGAAATGTTCCTATTATACTGCCAATTTAAAGCGTCTTCCCAAGGGTTTAGATCCTAAGGATAAATATAAATATAAGCTGCATTATATTTATCGTGAATTTACCCTGGATTTCTTTTCCATGGATTTAAATCAACTTCCCTCATGGGTAACTAGTTTTAAATTCAGAAAGAACAATGCTCACATTATGGGTTTGTGCCTTACTTACCATGTAAATCTTGGTTTATCCCTTCGTAAAACTTCAGAAGCTATGCGTGAAATACATAATATTAATATCTCACATACTATGGTGGCAAGTTATGCCAGAACAGCTGCTGTTCTCATTAAACCTTTTGTAGATACTTATGATTATGAGCCTTCTGTTAATCTGTCTGCCGATGAAACTTATATCAAAATCAAAGGTGTCAAGGGATATGTCTGGCTCATTATGGATACGGTTTCCCGTTCTATTCTTGGCTATCAGGTTTCTAAAAGCCGTGATGTTGGTCCCTGCATTCTTACCATGCGTATGGCCTTTGATAAGTTTAAAGAATTTCCTAATAATGTACTGAATTTTATTGCAGATGGCTATAGTGCCTACCCTCTTGCAGCTCAACAGTTCAAACTTGAAAAGAACTATGATTTTGGTATTACTCAGGTTATTGGTCTTAGGAACGATGACGCTGTGTCTGAGGAATTTCGTCCTCTCAAACAGAAAATCGAGCGACTTAATCGAACCTTCAAAGCATCTTATCGCAGTACATGTGGATATGGTACGGACGATGGTGCTTATTATGGTTTGAACCTTTGGGTTGCTTACTATAATTTCCTGCGTCCTCATGAATTATATCGTAGGATGCGGCCATTAAACGAAGTTGATATGCTTAGGGATGCTGGTAATATGCCTGGTAAATGGCAGCTTTTAATTTTTCTAGGCCAACAGGTTATCCTTAATACTGGGGAAAATACTACAGCATAAATACTGTCTGTTCTTAGATTTAGGAGTCAGAGGCAATGCACCAGACATCCCGCAGGGACTTGCCCTTGATGGCAGGATCAAACAATGCTAAAATGCTCAATACGACGATGAAATTTATCTGTCCTTGAGTTTTTTCGTCGTCGGCACAAACCTCCTGAGCATTGTTTTGTCATGTGGTCAAGGGTGGCGGAGATGACCAATAACTCTTCTTTTTAAAATCATCTACCGCAAATTAATATTTTTTTGATTTTTTTATTTCATAAGATACTTTACACTACCTTAAAATGCGTAGTGTTAACTACTTTCTATGTATCTTTTGGCAACTAAAATATCATTTTTCCGAGAAATTATCCATGATTTTACAAGATCACATTCTGCAACTACCTCTCCCCTTACTATATAAAAGCTATTTACTAAAGAATCATTTAAAAAAACTCATTTTTCTCATCTTTTCAAGGCTTTCTTTCCTTCTCTGCTCATATGTTGGATCTGTACATTTTACTATCTGATATTTGTTAAAAATATAATTGATTTCTAAAGTAAAAATGTCTATAATATCATCAATGTTTTTAGGTACCATCATCATACAAAACTTATCTTCTAATGATAATGAGAACGGCATAGGTTTTCTAACATTATTATGCCACAATTCCATATTAAGTTCTTTCATCCTTGTAAATACAACCCTTCGTAGTTCTTCATATATTTTCTTAACTTTCCTTCCCCAATTCTTAGGGTAATTATCAAGGGCTTGCCATATACACATCATTAATAAAACTAAAGCTATTTTTTCTTCATCATCTTTATACATCCAAAGCATTTCTGCAGTTCTTGTTTTTCCTCTCCCCCTAGTAAATCTTCTATACTCCCAAAAAACATTATCTATAATATTATTACCATTATAAAAGCATTCTTTCTCAATCCAATCTATATAATCATGTAAGTATTCAGCTTCACATGTAATTATATAGAATCTCAAGTCTAAATAATCTATATCAAAATTTCTTCGATCCTTGATCATTATATATATTTCATTCCAAGTTAAATTATATCTAGTTGCATCCATCCTAGATCAATTCCCCATTTAAAATCTTCTGTATTCTTTGTCATAATTAACATTATCTTTATTGCCATTCATAAATAAACTTTTACATTATATTCTTTTGTGGTATTCACATAAATCTCTCCACAAATATTAATAACTAATTGTGTTCTATAGATTGTTTTTCCTGTTTTGATATAACCAAATTAAAACGTCTTCTGTCATTCTTAGCCCCAGTAAGGCATCTGTTAACTCAGGTTTTTCATGATCTACAATCCCATTAATTATATTTCCCTCATCTTTATGTGCTCCTAAATCTGATACAAATGAATATAATTGAACAATAGTTTTAAATCTAGGATAGTTATAACGCTTATTTTTATCTGCATCATGTGGATTGTATTTCCAATTCGAGATATTTGAAGGTGATTGTATATTTGATATGTTTTTATCCGTTTTACAAGCCTTTTGTAACCCTTTATACCATTTAGTTTGTTCGTCCTTACTATAAGAAAAAATTCCAGTTAAAACATTCCTACAATTTACCAAACATTCAACTGAGTTGCCCTCTCCATGCATTTTTATTGCAGCTTCATAGGACTCCAATATATTAGGGTAATATCGACCTAGCCAACTAATCATAATACTTTTATCTTCTACTTTTTTTATGAAAGAGAATGCCTTTACGACAAGCTTATCATTTTCTAATTCATCAAAAGTAATGTCTAAACCCAAAATATTTAAATTTGATTTTAGATGCTTAAAATCTTTGCTATTATATTCATTTAATAATTTAATCTTTCTTTCAAAATCACATTTAGATAATTCAACATCTAAATCAAAGCCTCTTGAGCCATACTTAAATGCTTTAAATATACCTTCATTAAAAATGCTATACATATTAATCTTAGATACTATACTATTAATTATCTTAATAAATATTGCAAAATCATCAATTGTACAAGAAAATATCTCTAACAAAGCAGAATAGCATCTATCATCATGTTCGTATATCTGATTCCAGTTATCAGTACATCTAATATGCAACTTAACATAATTTTCTTCATACAATTCACCTTGACCAGCATTGTATAATATTCTTTTCCAAATATCTGGTGTAGGATAAATTAAACTCCCCTCAGATAATACATCAGCTATTTTTGATATAGCAATCTGTTGTATTGTATCCATTAATATCATCCTCCTAAAATTCCTATATACAAATTAGTCTTAGTCTTTCTTTGATGTAGGATTTACTATAATTTTTGAATACTTCCAATCTTAACCATAATTATATATGAAAAGACATAAAAAAACCAGTTAGGACTATAACTTCAAATCCCAACTGGCTTCTATCTTATCTTCCTTATTCAATTATATATTCTATACCTGTGCCATCTAGAAATTTAATTATTATCTTATCTTCAAAAACTACCACCTTCTCAATTATCTTAAAATATAAATCAATATCAAATTCCTTAATCCCTATTCCATCTTCTATAATTCCAATAAACTCTCCAGCCTTAAATCTCCTTAATTTGTCCCCATCTTCAACTTTTCATCTGTTTAATAAACTGATACTTATTTCACACCAAAGCATTAAAACTACTAACAAATGCTTTGTATCTCATTTCTTCATCTAAATGTTTATTCTTGCATCTGACTTCACTCTTTTTTCATACTTCCTATTACATTGCATACTCTTCTTTTTAAGTTTTAATCTGTAGAGTTCCAAGTCTTTCTTCCAAATGCACTGATACACTGTCCGCAAATTACTCTTCTTATAAATTAATTTACCATTTGTCCCTAACTCTTCAATTGCACCCCATCTTTTTACACTTACTATTTAATTTACTTTTTCCATACCGTACCATCTGTATAATGAACTGATGTTACAAACACTTCAACTTTTGTAGTATTTCTAAATAAATTAAGTGTCCATGTACCCCCTTGCTGGCTACCTGGAATAATATTTCTGCTTTGAGATATTGCATAAAAAGCACCCCTATTTGATATTGACTCCTTCACTACTCTTCCATAAGAATCATAGCATTTTATTGTCAATTCTAGTGCATCTATTGTTTTATTAGATACATTCTTAAAAGAAATATGAGCTTCAGGTACGCCAATGCTATTGTAAGTTATTTTTTTATCCGTTATTTTTAATGGTATTCCATTATTTAAAGCTCTTTCTTCTTCTAATTCTTTAGCTATCTTTTGTTTATAATTATTGTATTTTTCAATTGCACTATTAATAGCCTTCTTAGAGGTTATTTTGTTTTTTTCATCCTGAAAACTCTCATTTTCAAATGAATTTCTGCCATATTCTTGGTACCCTTCAAGTACAGTTCCTAAATATAATTTCCCATCTTCTTTTAATAATCCATAACTGCCTACATATCTTTTGTAAGATCCTAAATAAGAAGTTTCTCCTTTTTTTGGTATTCCAATTTCGTGTTTCTTCTCTTCTTCTATTTGTTTTGTTTGAGTATTATATATAAAATGTATAACATCTACGCCTAAATACTTTTGGTTAGAAACATTAACAGCATAAATTTTGCTAATTAAGTCTTGGTTAAATTCTTCAACCTCTACTTCTACCCTAATAGGTAAGCTTTGTTTACCATTATATCTTGTCTCTTCTGTTTTATTCCCATTAACATATTTCCTTTCATATTCTCTGTGAGGATATGAACCTTCATAACCTTCATATTTCCATTCTACAATATCATCTTTACTTATTTTAACAGCCTTATCTTCTTGGTTCCATATAACATTCATATTCAAGCTCTCAGCAATAAATCTTACGGGTACTAAAGTTCTACCGTTAGTGGCTTTAGCTGGTACATCTAATGTTTGTATTGCACCATTTACCGTAGCATCTACACTGTCAAGTTTTAAAATTATTTCAGTATCTTCATTTGTACCTGTTATAGTTCTAGTTTTATCATCCCATCCTACTTCTAATCCTAAATTCTCAAATATTACTCTTAATGGAAGCAATGTTCTACCCTCAATTATTTGTGGTGGCACATCAAATATTAGCTCTTCTCCTTCTAGCATAACTTTAATATCACTAGATGCATTTATAACTTTAGGTGATGCTACTATGAATCCTGCCACTAATACAAATGTTAAAAATATTTTTAAAGTTTTTTTCATTCCCATTCTCCCCCCTGGCATATTTTGAATAATTCCCAATCTTAACCATAATTATATATGATAAAAAATAAAAAAGCCAGTTAGAACTATAATTTCTAATACCAACTGGCTCACCTTTAATCACTATTATTCAATTACACACTCAACCTCTGTCCTATCCAAGTAACTCACAATTATTTTCTTATCCTCAAATACAATCATCCTAAAATATAAATCATCCTAAAATATAAATCCACATCAAATTCTTTAATTTGCCCACCCTCATCCACAATACCAATAAACTCCCTCGCTTTATACCAGCGACTGAAACAGTCTATTTAATATATATATTCTATCTTATAAAGGGTGGCTTTTATGGATGTAAGGGAATAACAAGCCACAGTCCTATATATTTAAGTAATACTTTTTATAATCTCCTAGCTACAGTCTGTGGAAGGAGCGTTAACAAAGACTCTAGAGATGACAGGATAACTGGAACAGTTGGTTGCATGACTACATAGAACTACCCCCAAAGGCAACGGACTGTGGAAGTAAAGGACCTGCAAAGACAAGTCTATCTATTGGAGTAGTCTGTAGCAATCCCTCTAATGCGCACATATTTAATATGAAAGTGGTAACTTTTATGAACATATGAGAATAACAAGCCATCACTGAATACTGGGTAGTATAAAATAATCGATGCTTGTTAAATGTAAGCCTAGCCGGCCTTTTGACCTGCCTTGCTATAAATATCATCTTTTTGTGAAGATATAGAAGTAATTTTTATAATCCTCTATTCATGTAATTAGGATAATAGCACCTTTAATCGATTTTAAATAACAAAATATATAAAAAAAAGGAAAAACAAAAGATATGTCGAATTGTTAAAATATAGTATTTATTTAGGGGGGGGATATTAGATGATTTGTCTAAAGTGCGGGAATGAGAATCAGAAAGAGAGTATATTCTGTAATAAATGTGGTATTAAACTGCAAATAGAAGATAATCAAGATGAATTTATTAAAGAAGGACAGCTTAAGAAAGAATTACAAGAAGATAGTAAAACTTTGGATGAAATGTTAAAAGACAACACATTAAAGAGTCTGATAAAGAATAAAAAAATATCTATACTAATTTCAATTATAGCTATTATGGTTATTTCATATTTATTAATTAAACCACCTATTGCGGATACGGTTTATCAAAAGATTAAAGATTATGATTCAGAAGATTCAATTGCTCATTTGAATGAAGTGTATCCAGAAGATGGCGGGTTTCTAGGATTGTTTGAAGAAAAGAACAAAAAAAACAAGATAGAAGTTATAGGATTATTAATCGAAGATATTGATAAAAATATTGAAAGGCAATTTGGTGGTAGTATATCAGATTATAATTCGGTATCAATATCAAAAGTAGAAATTAAAGATCGTAGATATAATAGCGATTATGTAGACATAGATATAACTGTAAATAATGATGGAGAAAAGTCTGTAAGATATATCAAAATAAATCTATTTTTTAAAGATACGAGTGGAGAAATTATAAAAAGTAATTGGACAAATGATAATGCCATAATAAAACCTGGGGCAAGTCAAGTAATAACTAAAATGGTTAAACAGGATGGCTGGAGAAGTGTATCAGCAGAGATTGCCGATATAAAATGGTGAAATACTGGGATTATCTAGTATCTTTTGTTTATTCTTTTTATTTATAGATTTATATATAATCTAAATTGTATTTTTGTATATTTTTCCTTCGGCATCAAAGGTGAAATTGCCTACACGTGTATAGATGTAGGAGCCTGTCTTGTCCCTCACCACAAAGTAACCTTCGCCGGAAATGTATAAATCCAATGTCCTGTCGGTGATTTGAATGCCGCCTCTTGTGTTAATAACGTCAATTGATGACACTGTGGAACCGTATCCTATCTGTCTGGAGTTTGTGCCTCAGGCGACATTGGAACAGGCGGATGCCCCGGATATTGTTTGATAATAGATATATTAAAAGGACACGCTGCTTGCTCTGAAAGCGGTTGTGTTCACGTTTGCAATGTTGTTGCCTATTACGTCCATTTTAATTTGATGTGTCCTAAGCCCCGTAACTCCCGAATATAAAGACCTTAACATTTATATTTACCTCCTCAAATTTATATTGAAATTTCAATTATTTCATCAAATCCTACTTTAATATCATTTACGGTGATATAAGTTTCTCCCCCGATAAACTCAACCTTTTGGGCAGTGCCCTCTATCAGTTCAGTTTCACCGTCGGGCCTTGTGTGTGACG
>CAYLXY010000075.1:0-8001 GCA_964387405.1 uncultured Clostridiaceae bacterium | reverse complement strand
TTTAAAAAAGCCTAATGATTATGAAAAGGTTCTAAGGGAATCTTTGGATATTGAGGAGAGTAAAACAATAGCAATTATGACTTCATCTTTATTAGGAGCATATTTAGGAATTAGTAATATACCCAATTCATATATTAACAAAGTAAGTATAGACAAAGAAATCTTAGTCTTATCTAACAGATTATTTGAACTTTCTTTAAAAAATAAAAATAATAATCCTTATAGAAGAATGCGAGATCAAATAGAAATAGAGCGTTCACAAGATGAACTAGATAAGTTATTATGGATGGCAATTAAACATAACAAAGCAGAGGAATATGAAATTGCAATTAAGTACTTTGAAGAACTGATAAGCAAAAGTCCAGAGTTTAAGAAAAATGAAAGAGTGAGATTGCATATTATAGAGTCTTATGAAGGAAGAGGAAACAAACTTTTAGAGGAAGAAAAATATGAAGAAGCTCTAAGATGGTTTAAAAAAGCTTTGATTTATGATATAAACCATCCTGTAATTTTATGCGATATAGCAGTTGCCTATTTAAATATAGATAATTTAAAAAAAGCGGAAAGATTTGCACGGAGAGCGGTGGAAATTGCACCAGAATATGAAATAGGTAGGGAAATATTAGAAGGTATTGAAAGCTTGCAGAAAAAGAGTTAGATTTAAATCTAATTCTTTTTTTGTTGGCTAATTTTTAAAAGGCTAAGGAGTAGAAATCTTTTACTAAAAAACAAATTAATAGTCTAAAATAAGAATTACATGGAATATCATGTAATGTTATACAAACTCATAGGTAAAAAGGACTAACCTTGACGTCAATTAACATGGACTATAGGCCCGTATTAAGTTATAATTAATATGGGCCTATATAAGAAAGGAATAAATATGAAAAAATTAATTATAGCAGAAAAACCTAGTGTAGCAAAGGACATTGCCAAGGTTTTAAACTGTGCTAATAGAAAAGATGGATATATAGAAGGAAGTAACTATATAGTCACTTGGGCAATAGGACATTTAGTTTTCTTATGCAAGCCAGAAGAATATGATATTAAATATAAAAATTGGACATTAAACGCTTTGCCCATTATACCAAAAAAAATAAAATTAAAGCCTAATCCTAGAACACTTAAACAATATAAAATTGTAAAAGAATTACTTAATGATTCTGATGTTGAGGAAATAATATGTGCTACAGATGCGGGTAGAGAAGGGGAACTTATTTTTAGATATATATATGAATTGACCAAATGCAAAAAACCATTTAAACGACTATGGATATCTTCCCTTACAGAAGAAGCTATAAAGGAAGGTTTTGCTAATTTAAAAGAAGGAAAAGTATATGATCCACTGTACTACTCTGCAAGATCTAGAAGTGAGAGTGATTGGTTAGTAGGCATAAATGCTAGTAGGGCCTATAGTATAAAATATAATAACTTACTTCCCATAGGCAGGGTACAAACTCCTACTTTAAAAATCATAGTAGATAGAGATATGGAAATAGAAAACTTTGTAGCTAAAGATTATTGGGAAGTAAAAGCAGATTTTCATGTATATAACGGTATTTGGATAGACCTAGAAACTAATGATAGTAAGATAGATAATGTGAATAAAGCAGAATCTATAAAAAGCAAAATAATAGGTAAGGAAGGTAAGGTTACAGATTTTCAAAAGAAAAAAGTAGTTAGAAAGCCACCTTTGCTATATGACCTAACAGAATTACAAAGAGATGCAAACAAAAAATATGGATATACTGCGAAAAAGACTTTAGACATAGCTCAAGGACTTTATGAAAAAAGGAAGTTAACAAGCTATCCGAGAACAGATAGTCGTTACTTGTCTAAAGATTTAATTCCAAAATTAAAAAATCTAATTAAAAAATTAGCTTTGGAGGGTTATGGAAAATACACTGATAAATTAGAAAAACTAGATCAGTTACAGATTAACTCTAGAATAGTTAATGATAAGAAGGTATCTGATCACCATGCTATTATACCTACAGAAAAAAGAGCAGTTTTAGATAAGTTATCTGCAGAAGAAAGAAATATTTACGATATTATTGTTAGAAGATTTATATCTGTATTTTATGAGGATTATGAATATTTTACTATAACCATAATAACTAATGTAGAAGAGGAAAATTTTAAAAGCAAGGAACAAGAGATTATAAACCAAGGTTGGAGATTGCTATATAATGAAACAGAAAAATCTACAAGTTCTAGTTTGCTTGTTGACATAAAAAAGGGAAATATAAGTGTAGTAAAAGATGCACATGTAGAGAAAAAACAAACAAAAGCTCCAGAAAGATATAATGAAGCCCTACTTTTAGGTGCTATGGAGAATGCTGGAAGGTTTACAAATGACGAAGAATTAAGGGAACAGTTAAAAGCAGGTGGTATAGGTACACCAGCTACTAGAGCTTCGATTATAGAAAGAATTATAAAGGTTGAATATGTAAAAAGACAGGGAAAAAATTTAATATCTACAGAAAAAGGTAGAAAACTTATAGAAGTGGTTTCTGATGAATTATCATCACCAGAAATGACGGGTAGATGGGAGAAGGCTTTGGATAAAATTGCCAAAGACCAATTAGATTCTAAAAAATTTATGGAGGGAATTCAAAGATTTGTTAAATTTATAACCGATGATGTGATTAAAAATACAAAAAAGGTTGAATTTAAAACAAATAATAGTCAGAAAAGTAAGGATAAAAAGACCTATACTAGAAATTTTTTAGGTAGATGTCCAGCCTGTAAAGTTGGTGAAGTAATGGAAGGACCAAAGAATTTTTATTGCAAAGAATATAAAAACGGCTGTAAATTTGGTTTATTTAAAGATGATATACTTATGAAAAAATTTAAAAAGAAAATTACAAAAACTATGGTAAGTCAGTTAATAAAAAACAATGCAGTTATTGTAAAAGGAATGACATCACCAAAAACACAGGGCAAGTTTGATGGTAAAATTCGCTTAAAAAAACAAGATAATGGTTACTGGGGCTGGGAATTCATAATAGAATAATAAAGATGTTCATGATGATGTTAATGTGAGGGAGGGAAGAGTTAGATGTTGAATATAGAAGATGATATAGAAGATAACACATTGGATGATTATGGATATAAATACAATAAATACATTATACAACTATATAAAGCTCTTAACAGGCAATATAATAAAGAAAATGCTATTAGAGTTATAATTAATTTTATCTACAAGAGATTTGGCTATAGAACTATGTATTTAGATGTTGTAGAAGATAAAAAAATGATTATTCTAAAGGATTTAAATTATAAATATGCTGATAATGATAATGCAAAAGACCAGTCAAGATCTGGAATTTGTAATGTTGAGACATCTATGGATAAATACAAAGAGCTAATGTATTTTAAGGATCAAGCTGACATAAGAGAAGTATATCCAAAACTAGAAGAAACATTTGAGCCTAAAGTATTACTATCTACACCTGTTTTCTCACAAAATAGATTAATAGGTACTCTAATTATTTATGATATATATAAAAGAGAAATACCTTCTAAATTTAAAGATCTAGCAAAATTAATATCTCAAGAACTTACTGCTGTGTTTTGTAGAATAGAAAAACAAAATCTAAAATTTGAAAGTATGTTAGGCTTAACAGCAATAGAAAATATTTTATTATATAATACTGATAACACTGAAAATAATATATCTAACAATCCTATAAAAAAGATAATTTCTGAATTATCAAATGTTACAGGTATGAAAAGATCTACCTTAGCACTTTTAGATGAGGAAGAAAAATTTTTACTGCCTCAATGTTCTAGTGTGGCGGAAGGTTTTATTGTGGATGAAAACAAATATTCTTTAAATAAGTCTGAAAATAAAGATCATACAGCAATTATTGCCATAGAGACTAAAGAACCTGTTATTGTTTATGATGCACTTACAGATCCTAGATGTGATAAAGAACTTGTTAAAAAACTAGGTATATATTCAAGCATAACCTTACCAATCTTAGACATTCATGGAAAACCTTTAGGTGTAATAAATCTAGACAATGGAGAATATGAAAATTTTTCAATGGGACAAATACGATTCTTAAAAATTGTAGCACGTCATATAGGATTGATTATATCTAATATAGAATATATTGGAGATTTAAAAACATGGTCAAAGTATGATGGTTTAACTGGACTAATTAATCGTAGAGCTTTTGAAAACATATATAAAGAAGTACATGATACATATAAATCTAGCAAAGAAGAATTTTCTATTTTAATGATAGATATAGATGATTTCAAATCCACTAATGATATTTATGGTCATCAAGTTGGAGATGAGGTTTTAAAAGGGGTAGCAGATTGTATAGAACGAAACATAAGAAAAAAAGATATAGCTGCTAGATATGGTGGGGAGGAAATAATAGTTATATTAAAGAATATAGGTAAAATAAAAGCAGAAATTATAGCAAATCGGATCCGTCATTCAATTTCAAATCTTTCAGTAAATGGTGTAAGTGTTACTGTATCTATAGGTGTTTCAACCTTTGCTATTGATAGTTATAATAAAGATAATTTAATATATATTGCAGATAAATGTTTATATGAAGCAAAAAACATTGGCAAGAATCAAGTTGTATGTAAGTAATTATGTATTTGGAATAATTTAATTTATTGTACGGACACATAAATAAATATTCAATAAAAAATTAACTGGCATAGGAGGTTAATTAAATTAAACAAGTGATATGAAGAGATAAAATCTTCTATCACTTGTTTTTTAGTTATATCACAGCTTACAATCCCAACATTCCTACTCCTGTAAATTAGAAATAAGAATAAGATATTAATTAGATCTCCGGTTGAACCAAGTATATAAACATGGTTAGTTGTCAATAATACCAGGTGGTAAAGAGGAGGGGTCTTATGGCAATAAAAATAGGGATTCCAAGAGGATTGTGGTTTTACGACTATTATCCCCTATGGAAAACCTTTTATGAACATTTAGGTGCAGAAGTTGTTTTATCTCAAGCTACTAACAAACAAATATTAGACCAAGGTGTAAAAAACACAGTAGATGAAGCTTGTCTTCCTGTAAAAATCTTCAATGGACATGTAATTGATTTAAAAGATAAAGTGGATTATATTTTTGTCCCCAAAATGATGAGTGTTTATGAAAAAGAGTATATATGTCCAAAATTTTGTGGACTTCCTGAAATGGTATCACATTCAATTAAAGAGTTACCACCATTAATTGATGTAGAAATCAATTTTAATAAATCCAGGAAGAGTTTGGCGAATACAGTATATAAATTTGGTTCTTATATCACTAAGGATAAAGCAAAAATAAAAAAAGCTTATATAGAAGCTTTGAGAAGTTATGAAAATTATAAAGACACAATAAAAGAAGGAAATCTACCTATAGATGGAAGGTTTTTACAAACAGCTAATGATGAAACATATCATATAGATACCAAACAAACAATAGCAGTAGTAGGTCATACTTATAACATGTATGATAGCTACAGTTCTATGAACCTACTTAATAAGTTAAAGGAAAATCAAGTCAATATTGTTGTTCCTGGAATGATTAGTTTTGAACATATTAATAACCATGCAGATGGACTAAATAAAAAGATGTTTTGGAGTTTTGGAAGAAAGCTTTTAGGTGTTTCTATGTATTTAGCTGAGTCGAAGAATGTTGATGGTGTAATTTATATATCCTCATTTGGATGTGGCATTGATTCTATAATACAGGATTTATTTGAAAGAAAGTCTAGAAAAGAGGGAAAAATTCCTTTTTTATTATTAACCATAGATGAGCATACAGGGGAAGCAGGAATAAACACAAGGATTGAGGCTTTTTTAGATATGATTGAATGGAGGAGACGACATGAAGGTAACATTTCCGCACATGGGTAATCAATATGTGGCTACAAAGGTATTGTTAGAAGAATTGGGAGTAGACTTAGTTCTTCCACCTCAGTGTAGTAAGGAGACTTTAAACATAGGAATAAAATATTCTCCAGAGTCTATTTGTCTGCCACTAAAGGTGAATATAGGAAACTACATAGAAAGTATAAATATGGGAGCAGATACAATAGTATTAACTGGAAGCTGTGGACCTTGTCGTTTTGGATATTATTCAATATTACAAAAAGAACTATTAAGTGAAGCTGGCTACGACATAGATGTTATTTTGTTAGATCCACCTGAAGGGGATTATAAAACATTCTTTGATAGCATATTTAAACTAACAGGAACTAAAAATCCTTATAAAATTGCTAAAGCTTTAAAAAGGGCAGTTAATGTATTAAAGGCAGTAGATGATTTGGAAGATACAGCATATTATAAAAGACCTAGGGAACAAGTAAGAGGTCAAGTAGATAAATATTATGATGGCTTTCATAGAGATATGAGAATGGTACACGGGTATAAGGAAGTTGCTCAACTAATAAAAGATACAAAGAAAAAAATACTGTCTGTAGTTGAGGACCCAAATAGAGAAATTATAAAAATTGGTGTTATTGGAGAAATATATACTATAATAGAACCTTTTGTAAACATAGATATAGAGAAAAAACTAGGAAGTTTAGGTGTGGAGATAGATAAATCTTTAAAGGTAAGTCGTTGGTTAGATGAACATCTTTTTTTGAATCCTCTTGGACTAACTAAGGAAAGAAAAACTTGGAAGGCGTCAGAGCCTTATTTAAAAACTATGATAGGTGGCCATGCAAGGGAGACTATAGGTTATGCTGTTAGGTTTGCTGAAGAAGGTTTTGATGGTGTAATACAAGTATATCCTTTAACTTGTATGCCAGAAATTGTAGCTCAAAGTATTCTCCCTACTGTGGAAAAGGATTATAATATTCCTTATTTATGTCTTATTGTGGATGAGATGACAGGGGAAGCTGGATATATGACTAGATTAGAGGCCTTTGTAGATTTGCTAAGAAGAAGAAAGGAGATTAATAAAGATGAAAAATTCTTATCTGGGTATTGATGTAGGATCTGTTAGTACTAATATTGTGCTAATGGATGATAATAAAGAAATTATAGCTAAGGTTTATACAGGGACTAATGGAAATCCAATAGATGCTGTACAAAGATCATTAAAGGATATAAAATTGCAGGTAAAGGATCAACTCAATGTAAAGGGAGTTGGAACAACAGGTAGTGGTAGAAGTTTAGCTGCTATGATAGTTGGTGCAGATATAGTTAAAAATGAAATTACTGCTCACGGAATAGCTGCACTTAATTTTGTTGATGGTGTAAGAACTATATTGGAAATAGGTGGACAAGATTCAAAGATAATACTACTTAGGGATGGAATAATTAGTGATTTTGCTATGAATACAGTTTGTGCTGCAGGTACAGGTTCCTTTTTAGATAGGCAGGCAACTCGTATGGGTATACATATAAAAGATTTTGGAGGATTAGCATTAAAATCAACTAATCCTGTTCGTATAGCAGGCAGATGTGCTGTTTTTGCAGAAACAGATATGATACACAAACAGCAGTTAGGTCATAATCAAGAAGATATTATTAAAGGACTTTCGGATGCTATGGTAAGAAACTTTTTAAATAATCTAGGTAAAGGAAAAGATATAGAAGGTCCTGTAGTGTTTCAAGGTGGAGTAGCAGCTAATGTAGGAATTAAAAAATCCTTCGAGGAAGCTCTTGGTTTGGAGGTTTTTGTACCAGCTCATTATGATGTAATGGGATCTATAGGATGTTGCTTATTAGCTAAAGAGCATGCAGACAAGGGAAATCAAACTGCATTCCAAGGTTTTAATATTACTAATTCAGACTATGATGTAAAAGGTACAGAGTGTGCAGATTGTGCTAATATGTGTGAAGTTGTGCAAATATTTAAAGATGGGCAAATAATGGCAAGATGGGGAGACAAATGCGGTAAATGGAGTAATTTAATTAAGAGTCATATGGAAAAACTGGCATAGAAAAAATTAAAGCTAATATTTAATTTACTTTACTAAATATTAGCTTTTTTATGTTAAAAGGCATAAT
>CAYLXY010000074.1:0-8014 GCA_964387405.1 uncultured Clostridiaceae bacterium | reverse complement strand
CTCGTAACGATCTAAATATGAAGATTCCATGCTTTACACCTCCATCATACTACTATTTCATAATAAAAACCCTTTAAAGTCAATAGGTATTTGTATATAATATTACATTAAAGTCCTTCATATAGCTAGTATAATTTACTGTGGTATTGTATAATATTAATTATAATAGTAATGATGGGAAGATAGTAGGGGCGGTCTTTGACCGGCCCGATTTTCATAATAACAAAGGAAAGACTGAAGATTTTCTCTACAATATGTAGGGATAATCTTAGCTACAGGTAATGACATAAATTCTACAAACAGGAGGAATAAAAATGAGCAAAGGAAAATTTTACTTAACAACACCAATATACTACCCAAGTGGTAAACTTCATATAGGACACACCTATACAACAGTGGCAGCAGACGTTTTAGCACGATTCAAGAGATTGATGGGATACGATGTTAAGTTTTTGACAGGAACTGATGAGCATGGATCAAAGATACAAGAAGCTGCAAAAAGTGCAGGAGTAACACCAAAAGAATATTTAGATAAAATGGTAGGAGAAATAAAAGATCTTTGGAAAGCAATGGATATTTCTTATGATATATTTATAAGAACAACAGATGAAGATCATAAAAAAAGAGTTCAAAACATGTTTCAAAAGTTATATGATAAAGGAGATATTTATAAAAGTGAATACCAAGGATGGTATTGCACACCTTGCGAGTCATTTTGGACTGAAGGCCAGCTAAAAGAAGGACATGTATGTCCAGACTGTGATCGTCCAGCACACTTAGCAAAAGAAGAAGCATACTTTTTTAAACTATCAAAATACCAAGACCAATTAATTCAATATTATGAAGAACATCCAGAAATATGTTCTCCACAATCTAGAAGAAATGAAATGTTAAATAACTTTTTAAAGCCTGGTTTAGAAGATCTTTGCGTATCACGTACAAGCTTCGACTGGGGAATTCCAGTGCCTTTCGACCAAAAACATATAATATATGTATGGTTTGACGCAGTAAGCAACTATATTACAGCATTAGGCTATAGCTCAGACAATGAAGAACTATTTAATAAATATTGGCCAGCAGATGTCCATTTAGTAGGAAAAGAAATAGTTAGATTTCATACAATAATCTGGCCAATAATGCTAATGGCATTAGACTTACCCTTACCTAAAATGGTATATGGTCATGGTTGGATTTTATTTGATGCAGACAAGATGTCAAAATCCAAAGGAAATATAGTCTATCCAGAACCATTAATAGAACGTTATGGATTAGATGCAATAAAATACTTCCTTTTAAGAGAGTTTAAATTTGGACAAGATGGTAATTACACAAATAGAAACTTTATTAACAGATTAAACTCAGATCTTGCAAATGATTTAGGAAACCTTGTAAGCAGAACTATTACAATGATTGAAAAATATAAGGATGGAATAATACCAGAAGCTACAAAGCCAGGAGAATTTGATGAAGACTTAAAATCCATTGCAAGAGCTACTGCCAGCAAAGTAGAAGCAGCAATTAATAAATTACAATTTCATGATGGACTAGAGGAAATATGGAAACTAGTTGGCAGAACAAATAAATACATAGATGAAACTACACCTTGGCTACTAGCAAAAGATGAGGCTAACAAAGAAAGATTAAATACAGTACTATATAATTTAGCAGATTCTATTAGAATTATATCTATATTGATAAAGCCTTTTATGGAGTCAACAACTATTAAAATTTGGACTCAACTAGGAATAGAAGAAGGACAAGCTACTAGATGGGAAGATACATTTGAATTTGGAAAAACTCCAACAGGTATAAAAGTAAAAAGAGGAGAAATATTATTCCCAAGATTAGATGTAGATAAAGAAATAGAGGAATTAGAAAAAATGAGTCAAGCAGAAGAAAAGGAAGATGAAATCACTATAGAATCTAAGGAACAAATAACTATAGATGACTTTAGCAAATTAGAACTTAGAGTTGCCAAAGTTATAAAGGCAGAAAAACACCCTAAAGCAGATAGATTGTTAGTACTACAATTACAAGTAGGCAATGAAACAAGACAAGTAGTATCAGGCATAGCTACTTACTATAAGCCAGAAGACTTAATCGGCAAAAGCCTTATACTAGTAGCTAACTTAAAACCTGTAAAACTTCGCGGCATAGAATCCCACGGAATGATATTAGCAGCGTCAAATGATAAAGATCTAGTACTAGGAACAATAGATAAAGACATTGCCAGTGGCACGGAAATTAGTTAGTAGAGAGAATTATAAAATAAGACTCTTCACTTCGTTCAGAGTGACAAAAGGTGGAACAAGACTTTTCACTGGTTCAGAGTGGCACAGCAAAAGTAAGACTATATTAAATGTTTGTCATTGTTATAAATATATACTAAATTCCGAGTGAAACGAGGAATCTTATTTCTTAAAGCAGAGCAACTTTAAGAAAGATTTGATTTTAAAAGGAGGATATTCATGTTTTTTGACAGTCACGCCCATTTAGATGATGGGCGTTTTGATAAAGATAGAGACAAGATTATAGAAAGAGCTAAAGAAAATAAAATAGATAATATACTTAATCCGGGAGCAGATTTAAACACGTCAATAAGAGCAGTTAATTTAGCAGAAAAATATCCCATGATATATGCAGCAGTCGGGGTGCATCCGCATAATGTAAAAGATATGGATGAAGATACTATAGAAATACTTAAAGCTTTAAGTAACAGGGAAAAAGTAGTGGCCATAGGAGAAATAGGTTTAGATTTTCATTACGATCATTCACCAAGAGATGTTCAAAGAAAATGGTTTAAAGAACAAATAAAACTAGCGAAAGAAGTCAACCTTCCTATAATAATACATGATAGAGAAGCACATGGAGAAGTTTTTGACATACTAAAAGAACATGACCTAGGAAGTCTTGGATGTGTTATGCACTGTTATTCTAGTAGTGCAGAATTAGCAAAAGAGTATATTAAAATGGGGATTTATATTTCTATAGCAGGGCCAATTACATTTAAAAATGCTAGAAAGACATATGAAGTAGCAAAAGAAATTCCATTAGAATGGCTATTAATAGAAACAGATAGCCCATATTTAACACCAACACCTTATCGTGGAAAGAGAAATGAGCCAGCTTATGTAAAATATGTTGTAGAAAAAATAGCAGAAGCAAAGGGGATATCTGTTGAAGAAGTAGGACATAAAACTACATTAAATGCTAAAAAACTTTTTAGGTTGTAAAGTAATAAAGTAGAAAAGGGATTTGTTTTTGCCAAATACTTCACAATCCATGATATAATATAGGAGATATTTTGTCCATTAAAGACTAAAGGTTCAAGGGGGAGGCCAAGGTTATGGGAAATAAATCCTATAGTCAAATTTTTGTTAAAGATATAGAAAACAATATGATAATAGGTAGAGATGTATTAGGTTCAAACGGGGAGATTTTATTAGCAGAAGGCTTTGAAATTAATGAAGGATTGAGAATTAGACGTTTACTTAATCAGCATAATATACTGTTTGTAAGAATTTTAAATGAACAAACAAATAAAATTAAAGAAGATATTCTTAGAGAAAAGGATAAGATTAGTTTTGATCATTTTGATAATAAAGAATTAGTTAAAGTTGTTAATAAAATCACTGAAAATAGAGAAAGTATGAAAAAATCCTTCGACAAATTCGTTAAAGGAGAAAAAGTAGAAAAAGCAGACATGGAAGAAAAAATTACTAACACATTAAATGTATTTGAAGCAAAGATGAATGTTTTTCAAATAATGCAAAGCATAAAACATTTAGATGATATTACATATTATCATTGTCATAATGTTGCACTTGTAAGCTATACCATAGGTCGTTGGATGGGGTTAGAGGAAAAGGACTTACAAGAATTAGCCTTAAGTGGCTTTCTAATTGATATTGGTAAAATTAGAATAGAGAAAGATCTGTTAAATAAAGTAGAAAGACTTACTAATGATGAATTTGTGGAGTTGAAAAAACACTCTACTTTAAGTTATGAAATAATTAAAGACTATGAATTTATTGGTGATAGAGTTAAAGATGCTGTACTTTTGCATCATGAAAGAATGGATGGTAGTGGATACCCACTAGGAATTAAGGGAGAAAAGATTCCTATGTTTGCTAAAATAGTTGCAATTGCAGATATATATAATGCATTAATTTCTGATAGACCCTACAGGGATAAAAAGACTCCTTTTGAGGCTATTAAAATATTAGAAACAGAATATATGGAAAAACTAGACACTAATATATTGTACATATTTTTGCGACGGATTGCATCTAATTACATAGGTCAAAAAGTATTATTTAATAGTGGTGAAAGAGGAGAAATAATTTTTATGCCACAACATAATTTATTCCGTCCAGTTGTTAAGATTTATAATAGTGAAGATGTTATAGATTTATCTAAAGCTCAATATAAGTATCTTGATATTGTAGAATTTACTTAGTAAGCCGGCCATCAAATATAAACTCTATATTCTAATGCTTATAAGATTGTCAGGGTGGTTTTGATTGTTCAGACAAATCATAAAATGAATAATAAATTATTAATATGGAAATAATTTAAAAGACCTATGAATCTGTAAATTTCCCAACTTATAAGTAAAAGATTATAAATTAGTTACAAAATAAGTTGACAAATTCAAAAACATAGAATAGAATGTAACAGAATTTCATCCTTAGTTTAAAAATGAATAGGAGGAAGATTTATGATAAGTCACCTGAGCAGCGATAAGTTTTTAAATAAAAAAACTATTATCGCAGCTGTCGTAGTATCATTATTATTATTGGGAGGGGTCTTTATAAGACTTCAAAAAACAATTGTAATAGCACATGATGGACAGGAAATTCAGGTTTCAACTCTAGCGAGTACAGTGGAAGATGTTTTGAACAAACAAAACATTGTAATTGGAGACGGAGATAAAATTATTCCCAAAATGAATGAAAGAATAAAGGATGGAATGGAAATAATCATTCATAGAGCTTTTGAAATAAAGCTTGTAGATGGGCAAAGAGAAGAAAACATACTAACAACAGAAACCAATGTAAAAGACTTAATATATTCACTGGATATACAGCTTAATGAAAAAGATAAAATTGAACCAAAGCTAGAGAAACCTATTGGTGAAGGCCAAGTAATTAAAATTACTAGAGTTACCCAAGAGGTTGCAGTTGAAACTCAAGAGTTACCTTATCAGACTGTATTTAAAAATAATAACAATCTAGATAAAGGAAAAACTCAAAAAATTCAAGAAGGTAAAAAGGGTTTAAAGGAATTAAAATTCCAAGTTACTTATGAAGATGGCATAGAAGTTGAAAGAGAAGTTATAGACGAAACTATTGTTGAAAATGCCGTTAATGAAGTTATTGAAAAAGGAACCTTAACTTTAGTAGCTACTTCAAGGGGGGACATTGCAAAATCCTCTAGAGTCATAAACATGGCAGCTACAGCATACGATTTAAGTTTTCAAAGTACAGGCAAAAGACCTGGAGATAAATATTATGGTATAACAGCAAGTGGTACCCATGTAAGACCAGGAGTAGTAGCAGTAGATCCTAGAGTAATACCTTTAGGTACAAAACTATATATAGAGTCCACAGATGGAACTCCAGACTACGGGTATGCAAGTGCAGAAGATAAAGGTGGAGCAATTAAAGGAAACAAAATCGATCTTTACTTTGAAACACCACAACAAGTAAGAAGATTTGGTAGAAGAACAGTAAAAGTGCATATACTAAAGTAGGTCAGAGATTTCTCTGACCTTTCTTAATTAAAGGATGAACAAATATGATAAAAGAAATTATTGTTGTAGAAGGAAAAGATGATATATCAGCTATAAAAAGAGCTACAGATGCAGAAGTAATTGCAACAGGTGGCTTTGCTCTACAAGACTTTATTATAGAAAGAATAAAAACAGCAGCCAAAAGAAAAGGAGTAATAATATTTACAGATCCAGATTATGCTGGTGAAAAAATAAGAAAAATTATATCCTCCCAAGTATCTGGATGCAAACACGCATTTTTACCTAAAGAACACGCTCTAAAAAATGGAGATGTAGGAATTGAAAATGCATCACCAGAAAACATTATGTTAGCATTAAATAAAGTTAGAAGCGAATCATTAGAAAAAAATAAAGAGTTCACACAAAATGATTTACTATATAATGGCCTTATAGGCTTCGATGGTGCATCCTATCGTAGATATGAATTAGGAAAGGTACTTGGTATTGGATATGGTAATGCTAAACAATTTTTAAGCAGATTAAACAATTATGGAGTTACACGTGAAGAATTTATAGAAGGAATAAAAAGCTTGGAAGAGTAGGTAGATAACATGGATAGAATATCATCACCCAAAAAAACTAAAGAAATAATAAATAAATATAAATTTAGATTTTCCAAAAGCCTGGGACAAAATTTTTTAATAGATCAAAATATATTAGAAAAAATAGTTGATCTTGCAAACATAAGCAAAGAAGATTTTGTAATTGAAGTAGGTCCAGGTATAGGCAGCTTAACCCAATACATAGCAGAAGCTGCAAAATCTGTTGTGGCCATTGAAATTGATAAAAACTTAATTCCTATTTTAAAAGATACATTAAAAGATTATACTAACATAGAAATAATAAATGAAGATATTTTAAAGACGGATTTACATAAATTGATTAAAGAAAAATTTCAAAATAAAACAGTTAAAGTTATTGCTAATCTTCCTTATTACGTAACAACACCTATTATAATGAAGTTTCTAGAGGAAAAGGTTCCTATAGACTCTTTAACTATTATGATACAAAAAGAAGTTGCTCAGCGTATGCAAGCAAAACCAGGAACAAAGGACTATGGTTCCCTATCAATAGCAGTGCAATATTATTCTAATCCAGAAATATTGCTAAAAGTGCCACCATCAGTATTTATACCACAGCCAAATGTAGATTCTACAGTTATTAAATTAGAAATATTAAAAGAGCCTAAAGTTTATGTGGAAAGAGAAGATTTATTTTTTGCTCTAATAAAAGATGCCTTTGGTAAAAGAAGAAAAACTCTGTTAAATGCTTTAAGTTCAGGAGATTTAAAATTAGACAAAGACTTATTAAGAAACATACTAAATGAAAGCAATATAGAGGAAAGTCGAAGAGGAGAAACTTTAACTATTGAAGAATATGCATTTTTATCTAACAATTTGGCAAGAAAATATAATAATATGTAAATTATTTTCAATCCTTAACATATATTAATTATAGATATGTATAAAAGGGAGGAAAATAATGTGAAAAGGCGATATAGGCGATATTTTATTATGTTAGAATTAGAAGATAAAAACTTTGAAGCTTTTGCAAATAAAGAAGTAAAAGGTTATGCAAAAATTGAAATTAAAAACACTCAAGGGTCCCTAGCTATTAATTGTCAAAACTTAAAGAGCAGTAGTAATGGAAACAGATACCGTTGGTACTTAATAAACACAAAAATAGACGGGGCACCTACTATAGTAGAAATAGGACCTATGGAAGTAGATGAAAAGGGAAAAGGGGAAATAGTTTGTGAGTTTAATACAGAAAACGTAAAAGGATCTATGGAGAAAATAGATAATTTTAATGTGTTAGTATTGACTGTACAAAACAAAGAAGATAAAAGTAAGCTACATACACCCTTAGTAGGCTACATGGACAAGGAAAGACCTAGCTCATGGCGATATGCATTAGGCAAACATCTATATATTCCATTAGTTAAGGAAAATATAATTAATGAAAAGAAATTAGAAACAAAAGTAAAAAAATATAAAGATGAACCCAAAGAAATAAAAGAAAGAATAAAAGAAGAAGTTCAAGAGGAAGCTAAAGAAAAAGTAAAAAAAGAAATTAAGAATAAAGTTGAAGAAGAAATTATAAATAAAGTTAAAGTTAAAGAAAAAGTAAAAGAAGAAGTTAAAAAACAATCTAAAGTAGAAATCAAAGAAAAGATTATAAATAAAGTTGGAAAAGAAATCCAAGAAGGAGTTCCAAAAG
>CAYLXY010000073.1:0-8106 GCA_964387405.1 uncultured Clostridiaceae bacterium | reverse complement strand
ATGAAAAATATAATCTTTATGAGGAAGAAATGTTTGTAATAGAAGGAATGGATAAAGTAAAGGAAATTATTAAGAAAAACAAAGAAAGAAAACTAAATAAAAAAGAAAAAATCTCCAATAATAAAATTATAGAAATCAATAATATATGTCCTATTAAACTTCTTAAGCTTCAAGAAAATCTTGCTAAGATATCAAGACAAGAAAACATAATTTTTGTATATGGACAAGGTAAAAAGAAGTCTGAGCTTCAAAAGATATCTGAGTTAATTGAAGAAAGCGGAAAAAGACTGATGAAATATAAAGAGTCTTTTGAAAAAATGGGTGAAGATAGAAATAGCTATTCCAAGACAGATGTAGATGCTACTTTTATGAGAATGAAAGATGATCACATGAAAAACGGACGATTAAAGCCTGCATATAATGTTCAAATTGCAGTGGAAAACTATTTTATAATTCATACTTATGTTAGTCAGGATAGAACAGATTACAATACGCTTATTCCAATAATAGAAAAACATAAAGAAATGCTAGGTTTAAAATTATCTGAAGTAACAGCAGATAGCGGATATTGTAGTGAGAAAAATCTTAAATATTTGAAAGATAATAATATAAAAAGTTATATAAAACTTCAGGAACATGAAAAAAAGAAAACAAGAAAATATTATCAACAAATTGGAAAACATTATAACATGGAAAAAGTAGAAACACTTAATTCTGCCGGTTACAAAGAGATTTATTATAAATGTCATGATGGTAGAATCTTAGAATTTACAAGAATAGAAACCAGTATTACCAAAGGTTTTACAAGGAATTTCAAAGTATATGAAAGTAAAGATTGTAGCGATTGCATTCATAAACCAGAGTGTTTATATAAATATGATGAAAAAAAAGATATCCACAAAAACAAGCTAATGAAAATAAATGAAGACTGGGAAGAACTAAAAGATGAATCTGAAAAAAATGTACTTAGTGAAAAAGGAATAAAAAACAGACAAATCCGCTCAATCCAGACAGAAGGTCATTTTGGGGATATTAAAGAAAATGATGGGTTAAAAAAATGTAATCATCGTTCAATAGAAAAAAACTATAAAGAGATGATGTTTAATATTATAGGAAGAAATTTAAATAAATATCATAGATTAAAAAATGGTATCCTGAAAGAATTTGAACCCAAAACTGCATAAAAACAAGTGTAAAATATTATAGAAATTATTGCAGGTGTTAAAAAAAAGACCTGTTTTTGTCATGCTTATAAAAATATTAATAAATCTAAAATAAAAAATGCTCAAAGATTCACTTCAAATTGAAAGCTAGTCTCCAAGCATTTTTACTTCATTTGGGATTCAAAAATATTAATTTGCTATTTCCCGACAACCCCATTGTTTTTAGTTTTATTTACAATAACAAAGATAAGAGGATGTTTCCAGATCACTGAAAAAGTCCTGTTTTGTCATTCTATGTTATCTGAACGTCGATGAAGAATTTGACAAAGTCGTCCTGAATGAAATGAAGGATCTTGTTTTCAATGTTCATAAAATCTACTTTATAACTCCTTATCAAAGACATATGGATTGGACAAATATATAAAAAATAATCGTATAGAAGTTTCTGAAAAGGCTAAAACAAAGCATCTTCAAGATGGGCTAAAAGTACTAAAAAATGGAAATTGCCAGAATATGTAGTACTGAATCCAATTAAGGATGAAGAAGTATTAGAAGCATAAGAAATTATAAAATAAGAAATTGAGAAAGATATTATGTTAAAAGAAAATGCGACAACTATGTTGCCAAACACCGGCGGTGTTTATCACGTTAGATTTAACACAGACGTAGGAGCGAAAGTATATACTGTTATCCTTTCTCCATATGAAGGACAGTATCCTACTGAATATGAGCCAAATTGATAATTTAGATCCTACCTTTCATTACGCTTTTTATAGCGGTCAAGCTGTACCCGGGAAATTAAGTACATCTAACATTGTGGGTCATTCTGCAACTGTACAGTATGACGAAGACTTAAAGTACGTTTCTAGCTTTGATTCAGCTACAACTGCTACAACAATATCCGCTGGAACGCCCACATCTCAAAATAATTTGTATGCGTTGAGAAATATAATTGTTAAAGAGTACGTTTCTAGCAGAAACAATCTTTACTTAAACAGTCTAAATTATAAATTTAAATGGCCTGGTGGAATTTCCTTCTATAATCTTGAAGGTTCACCTGATACATTTGACTACACATTTACGACAAGCGTAAGTCCTATAGGCACATGGCAATATATGTATAGTGGGATGTGGAAGGACTCTACTAATATAAGAAACTATTTTTTTGGTAGTACACATATGACAATGGAATACTTAGCACCATACGGTTATGTTGCTAAATATTGATTAGATTATCAACCTACACAAAAATCCCTTGTGGTACCTAATTAGGTAATGCAAGGGCTTTAATATTTATGAACTATTCAGTATCGTTTGCTACATTTTCCGTTCCCTCTTGTTCTTCCTCATTTTTTAAATAAAGGTTAAAAATATCAGCTATGGATTTTCGTACAGAGTATGGTACCCTTTCATTTTTTATAAGCTCTCTAAAAGACTGGTCAGCGGAGTGATATCTCATTTTTGTTGGCGTTCCGTTCTCATCAAACTCGATAGGTATGTTGTTTAGAACGTCCATAATGTGTACCAGGTCTGTATATGATATTTCATTATATGAAGTAGTTTCTTCACTTTTAAGTAATGACATACTTTCTTGAAATGCTATATCATAGTCATTTGTCTGTATGGAATTTATAAAACTCTTATAAAAAGTATTTACATGCCTTGATAAATTATCTCGAAAATTCTTCATAACATCTTGGACATTTTTGTTATACCGTTCGTATTCTGCATAAGTCTTTGCAGATGCTTCCTCAAACCGTATTCGTTCTGCTTCTTGGTCTTCTGTAAATGCGTGCAGTTTACCATCCATTGTCTTAAATGAATAAATCGGTGTCAGAGTCGTACTGTTTAATGCACCTTTAAAAGCCAAGTTTAGACTTTCTATTTGACTATAATATTCATCTTCATTATCTTTAAACATTTCCCCAAGCTCATCAAGCATTTCTACATATCTTTGACTTAAAGCCACAAGTTTTTCTTCATGAGTAGGCGCATTCTCTGCTGAAGAAATAGAAACATTTGAAAACTCTCTAAAAAAACTTCCTGTAATTTTCGCTTGCTCTGTAATATCCCCCACGCCTGCATCTTTTAGTGCAATGGCACGATTGACAAATTTTTCTCTTTGGGTTTCATCAATACCATTTTTGTTAAGCCGGTGGTTGTCAAACATACGATTTACATTCTCTAAAAAACTGCTTTGTACTCTTAAACTCATGTATATACCCTCCTAATACTATTTTTAACATCATATAGTAATTATCGGACAATTTGCTCAAAATCTAAAGTCTAATTTGCTTTACAAACTAAAAAACACCCGTCGGCTTGATGCAATAATAGATAGGTTATACTAAATAGGACAACAAAATTCCGAACAATGATGTTAAAATATAAAAAACAATATGGCATATACAAATTTGTATATGCCATATTGTTTTTAGTTTTATTTAGAATCATAAACATCATTAACCCTATCTTGTAAATATACATTTGTATAAATACTAGAAGGAGAGTTCTTATATGTTCTATGACCATAATCTATACAAGAGGAACAAGCGTCTCTTGGAATAGTTATAGCAAATATATTATGTCCAATATCACTTTTAGACTTAATTGTATTTACACCAGAACATTTTTTACAAATTGTAAAACTTTGTGTTTGGTTTTCTAATATCCCATCTGTATCGTAGAAAACTTGTCTAGATCTTTCTACATGATCCAATCCTTTAAAATTCTTTAATTTTAAATCATCTTTATTCTTCCATAAATTATACACTGTATCAGACTGTTGTTTTATATACTCTGTAATTGTATGGGATTGTATTAGATTATCTTTATTATAATCTGGTTCTTTAACATGGGAATAATCAAGACCTGCCATAGCCAGTATTATACCTAAATTGACATAGGGCAAGGCCCCTTCAATGGAATATCCTCCTTCAAGAACGGCAATATCTGGATTTAGTATACTATTAAGCTTTGCATATCCTTGGGCCGTAAAATTCATACTTGTAAGGGGGTCTGAATAATGATTGTCCTGGCCGGCAGAATTTATAATAATATCTGGCTTATAATCATCTAATATTGGCATGACTACATTATTAAGTACATATAAAAATCCTTCATCCCCTGTTTCTGGTGGCAGAGGTATATTTATATTATATCCATAGGCACCAGGGCCTCCAAACTCATCTATAGAGCCTGTACCAGGGAAAAGAGTTCTTCCATCTTGGTGGAAGGAAATAAATAATGTGTTTGGATCATTCCAATATATATCTTGGGTTCCATCACCATGGTGGCAATCGGTGTCAACTATAGCTACTTTAAGTGGGCCATATTGTTGGCGTATTTTTTCCAACATTACTGCCTCCATATTTACTATACAAAATCCTCTATCCCCATAAACCACCCTTTGAGCATGGTGACCTGGTGGACGAATGAGAGCGAAGGACTTATCTACCTCTTTATCCATTACTGCTTGGAAAGCCTTAATAGCTCCCCCTACAGATATTAAGTGTGACTCTGTAATCCTAGATTTTACATCTGGAACACAAAAATGTACTCTTTCAATATCCTTTTCTTCAGCTATAATTGGATTGTAAAATTTTATACCTTCAATATCTTCGATTCCTTCTTCAAATATTTGATCCTGTGTATATAGAAGTCTTTCTTCTCTTTCTGGATGGGTAGGGCTAATGGCCCAATCAAAGGCCGGGAAAAACACAAGACCTAGTTTATTTTTAGCTTTAATCATTTGTATCACCCCTTAATTCCTGAATAAGTCCAGGTTTTACTTGAGCTTTTATTCTTATATTTTGACCGCTAGTATAAAACCCACGTACCATATTAAAAGAATTTTCTTCTGTTATTTCACTTTCAATTTCATCTTCTTTACCACCTAAAGAGATTGCAGATTCTATTAATAGTTCAATAGCTCTTTCTCTAGCATTTTCTAAAGTATAGTTACTATCTATTTTTTCATATATTCCTAACTCAGGTACAGAAAGTCTTCCCTGTGAAGTATCAGCATTCATAGTTATTTCTGTAGTAGTCTTTGCAAGACCAGCACCAACTGCATTAGCCACGTCATAATTTTCAGGATAATAGCAGGGCAAATTAAACTGTTTTTCTAATATGGAGGCTAATACATTAGCAGGACCACCTATAATATTAATAAGACTTGGTTGAATTTTTTTACCATGTAATAGTTCTTTTATAGTATAAACAGGTTTACTATTAAGCTCTTTTAGAAGTTCATCCACTTTATCTTTAATTATGGAGGCCATAGTTTCTAATACTATCTTTGCTGTATCTTCTATGGATAAGTTTAATTGTTCTCCCAGCATTTTCATAGCTTCATTTGCTTTTTCTTTATCGCCTTCTTTCAAAGATCCTAAAACTATCATTGCATCTGTAGGAGTAGGTTTAGGTCCACCAAAGGCATAAGGAAGCCCATCTCTTTCAGGACCTATTTTAATGTTTTCATCTTCTATATCAATACTGCTATCTCCACCTAAACCTATGGAAAGAGAATATATAGACCTCACTAAGGTCTTATAAGAACCTATTTTGCTACCTAAAGGTTCAAATAATGGGACGCCATCTGCAAGAAAAAATATATCGGTTGTAGTTCCACCAACATCTAAGAGAATAGCATCCTTGTCAGTACTAAGCATAGCGTTGATTCCCATAAAACTGGCAGCGGGTCCAGAGAGAATTGTTTCTACTGGTTTGTCCTCTGCTGTTTCTAAATTCATTGTGCCACCATCAGCCTTCAGTATAAATAAAGGTGCCTCTATTCCTTCCTTTTCTAGGGATTTTTTAATATAGTAGGCGAAATCTTTAAAAGTATTATGTACAGCAGAATTTAAATAAGAAGTAAACACCCTTCTAGGGAAATTTAGTTTACCAGACAAAGTATGGCCCATTGTAGTATGTAAAAAATCCTTTTCCACAAGTTCTTTTATTTGCAACTCGTGACTTGGATTTCTAGTAGAGAATTTGGTAACCACAGAACAGTGTTGTATATTCTCTCTTTTAAAGGATTTAATGTATTCTTCTATTTCCCTTAAGTTTAAATCCTTAACTACTTTACCACGGTGATCAATATATCCAGAAATAAATATATTTTCATCACCACAGGCTAAAAATTCATTATTAAGACCTGGACCAGATTGAATAATCATAGCCACAGGTGAGATTTTATTTTCTATAATAGCATTAGTAGATACCGTAGTACTTAAATTTATTCTTTCAATTTTAGATTTGTCATAATCAGAAAGAAGTGATTCTAATGTAGTCCAAATTGATTTGAATAAATTATCTCTATCGGTAGCTTGTTTTACCGCTTTCAATATTTTTCCGTTTTCTATAATAACTGCATCTATATGAGTTCCTCCCATATCTAAACCTACAATCAATTTATAAACCTCCCTAATATCTGATCTTTAACTATATTGTATATTTAAAGCAGTGCATTATCAAGTTTCCTATCAATAGAGTGAATTGTATTAAGACAATAAAGATTACAAAAAAATTATTGAGTGTTATAATAATCATGAGTGTTATAATACATATATTAGAATCTTGTATAAGTATAAAAGTGCGTCATAATACACAAACACGGGTGGCATGAAAACCACCTCCTACGGTAAATTGCCTATAAGGGGCTGGTTTCCATGCCAAACCCTATTGTAGGACACAAAATTCCTCGGTTCGGAATAATAACCTAATCGCTATAGGTAATTTATAAACTGTATTTGACCCTTACATGAAAAACATAATAATTATAAGAAAAATGGAGGAATAATATTGGAAACTTTAAACTTAAGTGAATCAATTGATAAAGTAATAAATGATAATGATATAGTATTAATTTATTTTGGAGGTAGTCATTGTGGTGTATGTGTAGATATGAAACCTAAAATTGAAAACATATTAAAAAAATATGATAAAATTAAAAGTATATATGTTGATACAGAAAAATCCCCTAAAATAGCTATAAGTTATGGTTTTTTTACTATTCCTGCTATATTAGTATTTGTAGAAGGCAAAGAAACCATAAGAGAGGCTAGGCACATTAGTGTATTAGATATGGATACTAGAATTTCAAGATATTATGATTTTTTTTCATAAGAAGTCCAAAACAGTATTAATGGATAAAAATCTTCATAATTCCTTCAAGATTGTATTTTATAATGTAATTAGAAGAAGAGGCCAACTAATAAAAATATGTTCAAGGAGGAATTTTAATATGAAAAAGAAATTAATAATTATGGCTAGTGCAGCAACACTCGTTATTACATCAATAGGAGGATTTGCTTATGCACAAGGTACAAATCAACTGGCACCAAGTGAGCCGGAAGTTAAAGCTATAGTTAGAAATATAAATAGTGGAACAAAGGTTAGAGATAATGATATAGAAGTAAAAGATAATAGTGAAATACAGGTAGAGGAAGCGAACAAAACAGTAACTAACAGAGAATATATTAATAGTGCTAGAAATGAATACACTAATAGACACAATGAATTATATTGTGATGGATATGGACATGAAAATATGATGAGTATTATGAGGGAAAATGGTTTTAATGATATGGCAAGGTATATGGAAGAAGGTAATTTTCAAGCCATGAATAATTGGATGAATAATATGAGCGATGAAGATTATTCGGAAATGATTGATATTATGGAGCAAAATAGATATGGAAATATGCCAAGAATGATGGACATTATCAATGAAAATGGATATGAATATAGACAAAGACCAGTAAATTCAATAGATAAACAAGATAGGCTAGAAACTCATAATCATATGATGGGACATGGACATGGTGGAAGAATGAATGGAATGACAAGAAGAGTCAGATAATTAATTATTTTTATAATTAAATAATACTTAATTACGGAAGGGGCAGTATACCTTCCGTAATTTTTTTGGGTATTT
>CAYLXY010000072.1:0-8108 GCA_964387405.1 uncultured Clostridiaceae bacterium | reverse complement strand
AACGGCAACTGCACCACTAATAACACCACAAAGATTTTCAGTATTTACCCCTCCAATAAATCCAGCCATTACATTAAATATGTTTTTTTCTAGTCCCAATTTATAACATTCATTTCCTGCATATAGCATATAATTATTTTCACGATTCCGTTTGTTATATATATTTCATTATATCCTTCGTTACTCCTATTTCTCAAAACCAAAAAATGAGAACCGGTCTCAATTAATCAATTCTTCTGGATTGGTAATAAACGGTGGTCATTTGGACCTGTCTCTGGTGACCATTTATAGGTAACTCTTTCCCAATTTTAATTAAATATGAGTAATCATCCACCCATAATCCTGCCTGCAATCCTGCCTGCAATCTACAATATAGTCAACATATACAGTCTGATCTTTAATCTGATATAAAATCAAATACCAATTTGCCATAAACATCTTTTACTTTACGGGTAGCTGTAGGACTTTTTTTGGCTAGAAAGCGAACATGCCCTGCTAGCATCTGACGAGCACGGTCCGAGACAATAACTTTATATTTGGGCTTCTTTTCCACATTTCAGCATTTTTTCGCGGTGGCTAAAGACCTCTATATCCATAACAACAAGATCACCCACACCGTTCTTGGTGAGGAAAACAGGATTTCCAGTGGACTTGCACAAAGCTACAATTTCATTATAGTTTTGTCGAATACTTGCGTGTTGTTTAATCTGCATAATACCAACTCCTTTGTAAAATAACTTTAAGTATTATAATTTGCTCGGCTGTTTTTTCTAAACAACATTAAATATAGCTAAACAATAAAAACTTTTGATTCTGTATAATATTTCCAACCTAAAACACTATAACTACCTGATAACTTTAGCAATGCTACTATCATAGACTAGTACCAACCTCGGATTTTACCAAAATTATATTGCTAATTTCAGTAGATTTTTACTGGCATTTATATCTCTATCATGCTCTGCCTTACAACTAGGGTAAATCCATTCTCTTAGGGCTAAGTTTTTTACAACGTTTGGATTTTTTACACAGTCTGACATCCCCATGTCTTATTTATTCTAATACTTTATTTTTCATACAAAAAAAGATCCTAAGAGGACCTTTACTAATGTTTATCTTTTATCTTAAATAACAATTTATGGACTGTCCTGCTTGAACCCCAGCAAAAATTTGAATCTTCTTACTTGTTAATCTCTTGGATTTCTTTATCGGTCAAGCCTTCATCCATTACTATTTGGGCTAGCTTCTTCATCTGAAAGAGTTGTTCCTCAATCATGTCCAAAATTTGTAATCGAGCATTGACTTTCTCCAGGTGTTCTTCTAGCTGTTTCCTTGCTTGTTGATGCAAATTCATTTGACTGAAACCCATTGATAATGCTGCTATGTCCATGGTACCAGATCCTTTCAAAAATCATAACCTGTATCTTGTTTATATGATAATCCTTATGACAACAACTTAATAACTTGGTCTCTGCCACCAATAATTTTAAATTCGCTTTGTCCAAATTCATCTATATTAGGACTAAAATAATGATACAAGTAGGAACGAGCAAACAAGTATTATTTTTTTCTATAATGGCTATTGATTATATTGGAAAACTTGATTGGTATTATGAATTTTTATTCTATATTATAGAAAGTGGGATTTCAATAAATTACATACCAAGATAGTGGGGGGTGAAAATATGTATGATTTTGATAAAGTTATAGATAGACATAAAACTAACTCAATGAAATGGGACGGGCTAAAGTCATCCTATGGAAGAGATGATTTGCTTTCTTTATGGGTTGCAGATATGGACTTTGAAGCTTCTTCTGCTATAACAAAGGCACTGCAGAAAAGGATCAGTCATCCTATTTATGGATATATGTACTGCTCAGATGAATACTATAAATCTATTGTCGGGTGGATGCAGAGAAGACATGATTGGAAGGTGGAAAAGGAATGGATTGTATTTACTCCAGGAGTTGTTCCAGCTCTTAGCTATGCAATAAGGGCCTTAACTGAACTAGATGACAATGTAATGATACAAAGCCCTGTATATCATCCTTTTTATCATACAGTAGAATATAATGGCAGAAAGGTAATTACAAATCCATTAATATATAAAGATGGTAAGTATTTCATGGATTTTGAAGATTTGGAAAGCAAGATTGATTCAAGAACCAGATTATTGTTATTATGTAGCCCTCATAATCCTGTAGGTAGAGTATGGACTAAGGAAGAATTAAAAAAGCTTGGAGAAATTTGCTTAAAGCATAACATTATAATAATCTCCGATGAGATTCATTTTGATTTAGTTTATAAAGGATATGAGCATACAGTATTTGCTAAAATTTCTTCTAAAATAAGTGAAAATTGTATTATATGTACGGCACCAAGTAAATCTTTCAACTTAGCAGGATTGCAAATTTCTAATATTATCATACCTAATGATGAGATTAGAAAAAAATATAAAAATGAATTAAAAAAAGATCATATAGTCAGACCTAATATATTTGGGCAAGGAGCACTTATAGCCGCCTATGACGAATCAGAGGATTGGCTAGATTATCTAATGAATTATTTAGAAGGAAATAAGGATTTTTTTATTAAATTTATAGAAAAAAGGATCCCTAAATTAAAAGTAGTTAAACCTGAAGCTACATACTTACTTTGGATTGATTGCTCTGATCTTGGTATGAATTCTGAAGAATTAAGAAATTTTTTCTTGAACAAATGCAGATTGGCACTAAACAATGGAGAGATGTTTGGCAAAGAAGGTAGGCTCTTTCAAAGGTTTAATATAGCTTGCCCTCGTTCTACATTAAAGGAAGCATTGATAAGGATAGAAAGGACCATTAAAGAGATAAATATTTAAGCACTAAACAATATAAATATGTTGGGAGGAAATTAAATGAAATATAAAAAAATCATTATATCATTATTAGTTTTATTATTGGCAGTTGGAATTACAGGATGTAGGAATGAACAGAAGTCACAGAATGTATCAGGGGAAGCAGAAGAAAAAGTAAAAATAGTAGTAGGAACATCAGCATCTTATAAACCTTGGGCTTTTCAAGAAAGTGATGAAATAAAAGGGTTTGAGATGGATGTTTGGAAGGAAATTGCAAAGAGAAATGATTACGAATTAGAATTTAAGCTTGGACAATTTAGTGGATTGGTGGGAATGCTTGATGCAGGAGAAATAGATACAGTTGCTCATCAAATGTCAATTACGCCAGAAAGAGAAAAAAAATATTACTTCACAGAGCCATATGCATATAGTTTCTATGATTTGTTCGTGGCAGAGGACAGTGAATATCAAACTAAAGAAAACTTACAAGGTCTAAAAGTAGGATGTTGGCTAGGAGGAAATGGAGAAGCTACTTTAAGACAAATAAATGAAGAATATGATCTAGGATTTGATATTGTAACTTATGATGGTGTATCTTTAGAGAATGAGTTAGATATAGGTAGATTAGCAGGTTTATGGCAAGGAGAAATTAAAACAAAGACAGTAATTGAAGAAAATAATCTGGCTATTAGACAATTAAATGAAAAACTAGTTTATGAAATTAATGCATATCCTTTCAGAAAGGATGAAGCTGGACAGAAGATTACACAAGAGGTTGCAGAGGCCATTAAAGAAATTAGAGAAGATGGAACATTAAAAGAGTTATCTGAAAAATGGTTTAGAATTGATACTACAGAATCAGTAGAATAGGTGATATTTGTGAATTTTGATTTTGAATTTATGGTTAGAGTAATACCTATTATGCTTAAATATAGCACTGTAACTTTGAAGCTATCCTTCTTATCAATATTATTAGGTCTTACAATAGCCCTCTTTATTGCCATAATTGTATATGCAAAGGTACCAGTTTTAAGCAAAGTTTTCAAGGTTTATATATCCTTCTTTAGAGGGACACCTTTAATGGCACAGCTATTTTGCTTTTACTTTGGGATAATACCTTTATTTCCAAAACTTATTTTAAAGGTTTCATCTTTTCATGCTGCATTAATAATTTTAAGCTTAGCAAGCTCTGCTTATATGGCAGAATCTATAAGAGCAGCTATTTCTTCTATACATAGAGGTCAAATGGAAGCAGCTCAATCTATTGGTATGACTTATATTCAAGCAATGGTTAGAATCGTACTGCCACAGGCTATTAAAGTTGCTATCCCAACACTTTTTAGTAGCTTCATAAATATTGTAAAGGATACTTCGCTTGTATTCGCAATTGGTGTTAAGGAAATGATGGCTACTGCTCAATTAGAAGGCGCATCGGGATATAGATATTTAGAAGCGTATGTATGTGTGTTATTTGTATATTGGAGCATAACTTTAATAATGGGTCATGCGCAGAAGCATATTGAAGTTAAACTAGGAGAATCAGTAGGTGAAATGAATTGATAAGGCTTAAAAATATACATAAAAAATTTGGCAACCTAGAGGTCATAAAAGGTATAGATTTATATATTAATAAAGGTGAAGTTATATCAATAATTGGTCCATCAGGAACAGGGAAGACAACATTATTACGTTGTATTAATTGCTTAGAAATGGCTGATCGTGGCGAAATACAAATAGATGAGCATTTATTTGACATAAGCAAAATAACAAAAAAGGATAAGTTGCTGATAAGACGTAATACAGCAATGGTCTTCCAAGGGTTTTATCTATTTAATAACAAAACTGTAATAAAAAATATTACTGAAGGTTTAATTATAGTGAAAAAAATGAAAAGAAGTGAAGCTGAAGATAAAGCTTTAAAGATACTAGAATTAGTAGATTTATTAGAAAAAAAGGATGATTATCCTTCTAGCTTATCTGGAGGACAGCAACAGCGGGTAGCAATTGGTCGAGCACTGGCTTTAGAGCCTAAAATTTTACTGTTTGATGAACCTACTTCTGCATTAGATCTAGAGCTGGTAAACGAAGTATTAGTATTAATAAAAAAACTTTCAAAGCAAAATCAGACTATGTTAATTGTTACCCATGAAATTAATTTTGCAAGAAATGTATCTGATAGAGTTTGTTTTATGGATAAAGGTATAATATTAGAGCAAGGTCCTGCAAAGGAAGTAATAGATAATCCCCAAAATGAGAGAACTAAACAATTTTTGAATGTAGTTAGACATAGAGATACTTGTGAATAAAGGGTTTCCCCAACCCTTTATTCAACAATTTCAGTAGGTGATTGAACTCACACTGATTTTTATGTAGTAGTATAAAATAAATTGTGCTTAAGTGAAAATAAACGTAAGCGTGCAATAAAAGATTCATTGTATAATTATGGTAATATAGGTGTAATATACCTAAAATAGTATTTGTTAAGATTTACATGTTTTTTGAATTAACTCATCCCAAGTCATCATTATTTCTAAGACTTTAGGGTTAATTTATAAATTGGATCCTGGTAATCTTGACAGTATCAATTCTAAATACTTGTATGGATTTAATTCATTGGCTCTTGCTGTTTCAACCAGAGACTATACACATGCACTTGTATTAGCTCCTTATAAGCTACCACAAAAAGTCCATTTTTTTGTCTCCCCACTGTAAATGGTCTTATTAGGTATTTGGTTGTTTTTTAATTTTCAGATTTTCACACTAAATTAGAAATATCATACATTGTCCACCATTTGAAGCCCTACCTACTATCATTCAACTCTATATAAATAGATAAAGCACTTAACCATTTACTAATATTTCATTCACATTTCTTATCGATGCAACTTCCAATTTATTATAGGTTTTTAGTGTTAAATCGTATACATCTTTTGTAGAGTCAATATAGTCCATGGTCACTTGCTAAATCAACTACTTTTGTTTTTCTCTTACCATTAATTGTCTTGATCATTCTATACTTATTTTGGTTCGAATAAAATGTATCCTTGATACAGGAAAGGGTGTAATCCTCGGTATTTTTAGCATCAATTTCTGTTGATAATGCTATCGTCCATTCAACAACAACTTTTCCTGAATAATTAAGATTACCTATATACGATAATGGTAATTTAATAGCTTGTGTAGGACGCAGTTTGCTTTGATATATTGTTGTTACGCTGTTCAATACAAGATAAAATATCTTCAACTTTTTGATTTGCAAACCCATGACCAATAAACCGGTCTGCTTTGTATTCAGGATGTTGTGCGATATGTACTAACAAAACCCTTGCAAGTAATGGATTTCCAAAGTTGCACCTCCTAATAAGAGGGGTGACAAAGGGACGTCAGACAGGTTAAACAACAGATTATGTAAAAAATCCAGTAATTGGTTACAATATTTTTAATAAAATATGCTATCATTCACCTATAATATTAAAAAGGAAGGGTGGTAGCATGAGATATATAGAAGGTATAAATAGAAAAAGCAAGATTGTTTTTCCAGAATATATAGATGATTACATCACAGAAGATAATCCTGTAAGAATAATAGATGCATTCGTAGATACACTGGATATTGTTGAGTTGGGCTTTAAAAATTCAATACCTAAGAAGAGGGGTAGACCTGGATATAACCCAAAAGATTTACTTAAATTATATATTTATGGATACATGAATAAAATTACATCATCAAGAAATTTAGAAAAGACTACTCAAACAAATATAGAAGTTATGTGGCTGATAAGAAGGCTGACACCAGATTTTAAATCAATATCTGACTTTAGAAAAGACAATAAAGAGGCTATAACTTTAGTATTTAAGCAATATGTAGCTCTATGTAAAAAATGGGACCTTCTTGGAAAGGAAATAGTGGCTATTGATGGCTCTAAGTTTAGAGCTGTTAATTCTAAGAAAAATAACTTTAATGCTAAAAGCTTAAATCGTAAAATTAAGTATTTAGAAGAAAAGATCCAAAACTACATGACTGAAATAGAAGAAAATGATATTGAAGAATCTATTGACCGTAAACCAAATAAAGAAGAAATTAAGGAGAAAATCGAAGAACTTAAAAAGCGAAAGCAAAAATATGAAAGCTACAAAGAAGAAATGGAAAAAGGCAGTATCACAGAAATATCAACAACAGATCCAGATTCAAGATTAATGGCTGTAAACAACAATGGGATTGATGTATGTTACAATGTCCAAACTGTAGTAGATAGTAAGCATAAATTAGTAGTAGACTGTGATGTTATAAATAATCCAACTGACCATGGTATGTTAAGTAAAATGGCTAAAAGTGCAAAGGAAATATTTAATGTAGAAGAACTTAAAGCTTTAGCAGATAAAGGTTATTATAATGCAAAGGATCTAAAAAAATGTGAAGAAGAAAATATCAAAACCTATGTTTCAAAACAAGCATTTCCAAACTCTACAGGGGAAAAAGAATTTTATTTAGATAAATTTAAATATGATAAAGAAGAGAATATCTATATATGTCCTAAAGGAGAAAAACTCTTCTCTAGAAGAAAAAAGCCTATTGATGAAAATACAAAAGAAATAGTATACCAAAACTTTGAAGTTTGTGGTATATGCGAGTTTAAAAATAAATGCACAAAGGATAAAAGAGGCAGACGAATAAGAAGACCCATAGATCAAGACTTTCTAGATATAGTCGATAAAAGGACTTCGGAAAACAAAGAGCTTTATAGACAAAGACAAATGATTGTAGAACATCCCTTTGGGACAGTAAAAAGAGGACTTGGAATTACGTATTTTCTGACAAAAGGTTTAAGGTCGGTTAAGACGGAGATTTCTTTGGCTTTTTTAGCCTATAATATGAAAAGAGCAATAAATATACTAGGAGTAAAGGAAATAATAAGGAGGTTAACAGGTAAAAGTATACCTATTAACCCTAATTACATAACTATTTTGTATTATATGGAAATTCAGGAAGCTATAAGGCAATAGAGCAGTTGGAACGCCTTTCCAATTTTACACGGCCTGACGGTCCCCGTGGTTTACGTGGTTTATTTCTTACCCCTAATGGTTTATCTAATTATCAGTTTCCCTCTTTAATTTCATTACTTCTTCCATGGTTAAATCAGTAGCTCCTACTATCTCTTCTATTGATAAACCCACATATAACAGCTTTCTAGCTACTTCTCTTTTCCCTTCTTCCCTACCTTTTTCTATGCCTATTAATTCTCTTTGTTCTAGTATAGTCATTATCTTCTC
>CAYLXY010000071.1:0-8141 GCA_964387405.1 uncultured Clostridiaceae bacterium | reverse complement strand
TGTCAATTCCATTTTTATTTAAATTAGACTCTATAATTTCAAAAGATTTTTCTTGGTATAAACATGTTCAAATATTACAATGGTTTACTGTATTAGAGCCAAAAGAAAAAGAACTAGAAGTGGCTGTAGGTACATTTAATCAATTACAAAGAGCATATTATATATATAAATTGGAAGCAAATAAAATATAAAACATCTTATATTTATCACACTTTGACTAATTATACATAATATAAAATAGGAATGAAAAAATAAGTGGATAAAGGGGTGTAGGTATGGCTGAAACAAATAAAAATGATTTGCTAAGCTCGTTATTTGGTGGAAGTGGGGGTAAAAGTAACAATACATTTTTAATAATTATTCTAGTTTTAATTTTATTTGGAGGAAGTGGAGGTATAGGAAAGATTTTTGGTGGAGGTGGATCTGATCAAAACATGTTATTAATATTTTTAGTTATAATGCTTTTGTTTGGAGGAGGAAATTTTTTAAAATTTTAACTAAATCAATAAATAGAATGAGTACTATTACAAAAATGTCAGATAAATATCTGGCATTTTTGTAATAGTTATAAGGATTAGGATAAGTTTTACTATTAATACAAAATTAACTTTGATTAGCAGAAATTACAATGTGTAAAAACATAAAGATTACAGATAATATGAGTGTAGTCTTAACTACAAATTATTTGAACATAAAACCAGAGAGGAGACATAAGATCATGGCAAGTAATAATAATAGTGGATCAAACAGAATAGTAGTTCCAGAGGCAAAACAAGCTTTAAACTCAATGAAAATGGAAATTGCTAATGAACTTGGATTAAGTAACTATGATAGTACTGATAAAGGAAATCTAACATCTAGACAAAACGGATATGTTGGCGGTTATATGACTAGAAAGTTAGTTGAACAAGCACAAAGATCATTAAGCGGAAAATAATAACGATCAAAAAGCAAAGGAAAGCATTTAAATGCTTTCCTTTGCTTTTTGTTAAATTATAATTTGTAGGTTGTAAAATTATAATTTTTAAAGTAAACTAATATTGTGGGAAAAGTTAGAACTCTGAGATTATAAATTATAGAACTAGTATATAAATAAAATCATACATATAGATAAGAATGGTTTTGTTAAGTTAGGAGGAAGAATTTGAGAATTGATACTAGATTATTAAAAAAAATAGACTATGTATTAATAATAACTGTCCTATTGACATGTATTATTGGGATAGTTGCAGTAGGTAGTGCTACCTATAGCTTAGGTAGCGAACGTTATATAAAAACTCAAATCATCTCTATAGTAATGGGAATTGTATCCATAGTTATAATTATGCTAATAGATTATAATGCACTATCTAAAATGTACATACCAATGTATATTATAAGCAATTTAATGCTTATATCTGTATTTATATTTGGTAAAGGAAGTGAAGATTGGGGAGCATCACGTTGGATTAGAATTGGAAGTTTTGGTTTTCAGCCCGCAGACTTTGCAAAAATAGCAATGATAATATGTCTGGCAAAGTTTTTAGATGACAATAAAGATGAAATTCATAGACCAGTAGTTATTTTTAAAGCTTTATTATTTGTTGGGCTACCAATGGTACTAATACTTGCACAGCCAGATTTAGGCACAACACTAATTTTTGGTGCTTTTGTGTTTGGTATGTTATTTACTGCAGGATTAAAATATAAACACATACTTATTGCAATGATTGTTGGTTTAGTGACTGCCCCTTTTGCCTGGTTAGGCTTATTAGAACCATATCAAAAAAATAGAATTTTAATATTTTTAAATCCAGAACAAGATCCAATGGGAAAAGGCTATCACACTCTTCAATCTAGGGTTGCAGTAGGAGCAGGAATGATTTGGGGGAAAGGTTTATTTAAAGGAAGCTCAAATCAGTTTGGATTTTTACCGGAGAAGCATACAGACTTTATATTTTCAGTTATAGCAGAAGAATTAGGTTTTGTAGGTGTTATAATTCTTATTATGCTCTATTCAGTAATCTTATATAGATGTATAAATATTGCCAAGGAGGCAAAAGATGATTTTGGAACCTATCTAGCTACAGGAGTTACCTTTATGTTAGCTTTTCATATTTTTTTAAATATTGCTATGACAATAGGGTTGGCTCCAGTTACAGGAAAGCCCCTACCATTTGTTAGTTATGGAGGTACATTTATGTTAACAAATATGATGGCATTAGGTCTTATATTAAATGTTAATATGAGAAGGGATAAAATTAATTTTTGATTTTTTATTTAAAAATATGAGTATTAGGCGGTGATGGAAATGGATTCTAGTCCCGAGGGTTGTAGATGCAACTTATTAGGACATTTTCAATTTAATAAAGTAGATGAAGTTTCTATTACTAAGGGTAGGAGCTCATCTCCTTAAAGAGAGGAGTGCTAAGTATGTATAGCAAAATATTAGATTTAATTGAAGAAAAGAAATTTGCTTTATTAAAACAGGAGCTAAAAGAAATTAATCCTGTAGATATTGCAGAAATAATTGATGAGTTAGATAAGAAAAATAGTACTATACTTTTTAGGTTATTACAAAAAGATAAGGCAGCAGATGTATTTTCACATTTAAATTCTCAACAAAGAAAAGATATTGTAGCCGCAATACATGAAACACGGCTGAATGAAATTTTAGAAGAGTTATTTTTTGATGATAAAATAGATTTTCTTGAAGAAATGCCATCAAACGCAGTTAAACGAATTTTGGCAACTTCCACTGAAGAAGAAAGAAAATTAATCAATCAGTTTTTAAATTACCCAGAACATTCAGCAGGTAGCCTGATGACAATAGAGTATGTTGATTTAAAGAAGGAAATGACAATAAGAGAGGCTCTTGATTATATAAAAAAAATTGGTGTAGATAAGGAAACAATATATACATGCTATGTATTAGATGCTAAGCGAAAGCTTGAAGGTGTAGTTTCTTTAAGAAAATTAGTACTTTTAGATGAAAATTTACTTATTAAAGATATTATGGATGAGGATTTTATTATAACTCATACAATGGATGACCAAGAAGAAGTTGCAAATTGGTTTAAAAAGTATGATTTAATTAATGTCCCAGTAGTAGATAAAGAGGGTAGATTAGTTGGTATAATTACAATAGATGATATTATGGATGTAATTGATAAAGAGGCTACTGAAGACTTTCAAAAGATGGCAGCTATGGAACCAACAGATGAAGAATATCTTGATACAGGAGTGTTTGCATTAGTACGTAAAAGGATTGTATGGCTACTAGTACTAATGGTTTCAGCCACATTTACAGGTGGAATTATGAATAAATACGAATCTGTACTTGAGGCAGTAATAACTCTTAATATTTTCATCCCCATGCTGATGGACTCCGCTGGAAATGCGGGTTCTCAATCTTCTACATTAATTATTAGAGGTCTTGCTTTAGGTAATATACAAACATCGGATTATTTAAAGGTTTTTTGGAAGGAATTTAGAGTAAGTTTTCTATCAGGAATTATATTAGCTTCTGTTAATTTTACAAAAATTGTATTCATGGATAAAATGTCCATTGCTATAGCAACAACAGTTTCAATTACTTTAGTTTTTACTATAGTACTAGCAAAGGTTATAGGAGGATTACTTCCTATAATAGCTAAAAAACTTAAAGCAGATCCAGCTATTATGGCAGGGCCTTTAATTACAACAATAGTAGATGCATTAGCATTAATAGTATACTTTAATATTGCTCATTTATTACTAGGAATTTAAAAGATAATATTATTTTGAAAATATTTGTAAGGCAATCCTCGGATTGCCTTATTTGCTTTTTAAAACTTAGAATTCATTAATAAGGTAAAAATAAAAATTGTTTATCTAATTTTAAATTTGAGAAGTTTACAGGAAAAATCTTGGATAATTTTATAAGATTTAGTTAAAAATAATATTACTAAGAAGACAGGAGGCAAGCTTATGAAAAAATTCATTGCCATATTTTTAATGGTAATATTAAGTGTAACATTTATTAGTACTTTATACTTAGAAACTAGTAATGCACAAACTTTAGCTTGGGGTTCAAGTGGGGAAGATGTTAGGTTGGCACAATCAAGATTAAAACAATGGGGGTATTTAGATGGCAGTATAGATGGTGTTTATGGTAAAGATACATATAATGCTGTTATAAAATTTCAAAAAACAAATGGACTAAAAGCAGATGGTGTTATAGGGCCTGCAACTAGGAATGCTCTAGGTATGCCATCAAAGTCTACAAAGCCAACTATATCAACTAGTCGTGGAGTTTCTAGAAGTGATGATATAAATTTATTAGCAAGGGCTGTTCATGCAGAAACAAAGGGGGAGCCATATCTAGGTCAAGTGGCTGTGGCATCTGTAATGTTAAATAGAGTAAGACATGCATCTTTTCCAAATACTTTAGCTGGAGTAATTTATCAACCTTGTGCATTTGAGCCAGTAAAAAATGGTTCTATTAATCAAGCACCAAATGATTCTGCTTACAATGCTGCTAGGGATGCACTAAATGGCTGGGATCCTACAGGTGGAGCTATATACTTTTGGAATCCATCAACAGCTACAAGTAAATGGATTTGGACAAGAAAGATTACATTAACAATAGGCAGGCATGTATTTGCACATAATTAAAAAATGTATATGATTAAATTATTAGGAGGGATCTAATGAGGAAACACAGACTTCCCATAGTGCTGGCCATAGCTTTAATGCTTGCATTAGGTTGGGGAATATATGAATATAATCAAAAACATGACTATCATACTTATTTAGATATACATTTTCAAAGACAATTTTATGAACTAATAGGGCATGTGGAAAATGCCCAAGTGAATTTATCTAAAGCAATGGTTTCAGCGTCAAATAAAGATATAGCAAAATTTTTAAATGATACAACAAGTCAGTCATATATGGCACAGGAAAAATTAACACAACTACCTTTTCACCATGGGGGAATACGGGACACAGAAAGATTTTTAAGCCAACTAGGCGATTATTGTACTGCTATGACAAATAAAAGTTTAGAAGGAATGACTTTAAATGAAGAAGAAATAAATACTATGGTAGAGTTACATAACTATGCAAGTCATTTGTCAGAACAATTAATAGAACTTCAACAAGAAGTAGTAGCAGGTGGGGTGAATTTTGGAGATTTAAGAAGAGAAGGAAATAAAAGTCTGAAAAATGTTGAAAAGCAAATGAAAGACTATAATCTTATTAGTTTTGAAGAACGAATGCAGGAATACCCGGAGCTTATATATGATGGACCTTTTTCAGATCATTTAAAAGATGTAAAATCAAAGTTAAAAGGCAATAAAATAAGTGAAGAAGATGCAGTCAACATAGTAGCAAATACATTTAAAAAACACAAAGAAAGTAATATTATAGTAACTGGAGATATCAAGTATCAATCTATAGATGGTTATTATGTGAGTATATCTGATAAAAACACAGCTAATGGATATGAAGCCACTGCTGCTGTTAGTAAAATTGGCGGTAATATAATATGGTATATGGATCCAGTATTAAAGGGTGATAGTAATATTAATCGTGAAGACGCTATAAAGAAAGCAGAAGATTTTTTAGATAAAATTGGATATAAAAACATGAAGTCCACTTATTCAATGGCATACGAGGGTCAAATAGTTATTAATTTTGTTTATGAACAAGAGGATGTATTAATATATACGGATTTAGTTAAAGTTAAAGTTGGGCTGGATAATGGTGATATAATAGGATTGGAGGCACAAGGCTACTTAACAAATCATTATGAAAGAAATATCAAAAAACCAAAGATATCCGAGGAAGAAGCTAGGGAAAGATTATCTAGTGGAGTTAAAGAAGAGAGTGTGAATTTAGCTATAATACCTATTCCTGGAGAGAAACAGATATTAACTTATGAATTTAAAGTAAAGTTTGGTGAAGATTATTATTTAGTATATATAGACGCCAATACAGGTGATCAAAGAAAAATATTACTTATGGTAAATCAAAAAGATGGAACCCTTGTAATATAGTCTATAAAAAAATAAAGTATGCTAGAATTATTCTAGCATACTTTATTTTTTTTTCTTATCTAGCTTAAATCTTATTTCAGACTATTGGCAGAAAGGAAGTTTTTTAAAAGTAGAGATTATTTTATATTAAAATTTTACTTATAAATACAGCTTTAAGCTCCTTCAAAACAGAGTCTCTTTAATCCTAGCATATCAGCTGCCCCTGCTATTGTAGTACCAAAGAATATAACTGGTTTATTTAAGTCTAAAAAATGTACTATAGAGCCATTACAAATAGTACTACCAGTGCATAAGACAAGGTCTGCCCACTCTAAGACTACTTCATCATAATCATTTATACCATGTTCAACTATAATTCCAAATTTGTTTTTACCAATATTCTTATGGCTTAAATCTAGTACCCTTACATTAAAATCCTTTGACAGATTTTCTAAAATAGCTGGTTGATAGCCTACAAGAGCTATCTTAGCATTTTTATATTTTTCTTTTAAATGATTTTTGAACTCTACTGCACAAAGTTCAGGTTCTTCATTTCTACAATGAATTGTTTTATCACTTAAATTTAAATACCTCATTATTGCATTTAATGAAGCTACAAAAAGTCCTTTAGCATGGTCATCATCATCTAAATTTAATTCTACAATTTTATCAAGAGTTCCAGTAAATACTGTAGGTGCAGATGTAAAAGCTTGTCCTATTGCACCTTTAAATTCTGCTTGCAGCATAATTTCTTTGCCAGTAATTAAAGGGAAGTCTTTTCTTTCTGTGATGCCTATAGCTTCTTCTTCTGTAAGAGTCTTAGATTTTATCAATATAGTTTCCTTTGATAGATTATTTTCATCTAATATTTTTGCTAATTCTAATTTTAGTTCATCATATATATTCATAAAGTATATCCTCACTTTCCAATCTACTTAAATCCTTTTTTTCGAAGATTTTTACAATTTTATTGTCTTTAAGGATTCCTATTTTGTCTACAGGGTATATTGTTTCCCTTATGTCATGGGTTACATGTATTATAGTTGGTTTGAAATTATCATAGATATTATTAAATATTCCTTTTACATTTTCCTTTGTAATATAATCAAGTGCACTAAATGGCTCGTCTAATAAAAGAAGGTTAGGGGAATTTATTAGACTTCTCCCGATAGCTACCCTTTGTTTTTCACCACCGCTTAAGTCTTTTGGATATCGATTTTTTAAATGTGTTATTCCTAATACTTCTATCATTTCATCAATTTTAAAATTAATATCTTTTTTTGATAAATTCTTGAATTTAAGTGAAAAACCTATATTATCTTTTACGTTTAAATGATAAAACAGTTCATAATTTTGATATACAAATCCTATATCTCTTTTTTCGGGAGGTGCTTTAGAAATATCTTCATTATTCTTAATAATATTTCCACTTTTTATTTTATATCTTCCAGCTATAGTTTCTAAAAGAACAGTTTTTCCAGCTCCACTTTTGCCAAGGATTATAAAATATTCTCCTGAATTTAGATCCAAGTTTATGTTTTTTAAAAAAAATTGCCCTAAGTTTATATTTAAGTTTTTTATTTGAAACATATTAAATGCTCCTTTTTTCTTTTGACAATAGATTAAATAGAGCTATACAAATCAAAGATATTAATATCAATATAACTGATGTTCCAATTGCTAAATTTAAATCACCAGTTGCCATATTTAAGTATATTGCAGTAGGTAGGACTTCCGTTTTCATCCTTGTAGTTCCAGCTAACATCATAACTGCACCAAATTCCCCTAACGCTCTTGACCAGTTCATAACTGCACTGGACATGATTCCTCTTTTTAGAGATGGAAGGATTATATGTATAAAGCTATCAATTTCACTGCATCCAAGAGTTCTTGATACAAATATAGTTTTAGGATCTATTTCTTCAAGTGAATTTAATATTATCTGTATTGAAAATGAAAGATTTACAAAGACTTGAGCAAGTATTATTCCATTTACAGTAAATACAAAATCCAAATTAAAGTGTTTTTGTAAAAAATTACCCATACCCCTATTTCCAAAGAAAAGTAATAGAGCTATTCCTGATACTAGATGAGGAAGACTCATAGGGGTATAAATTATATTTTCTATTAACACAAAATCAT
>CAYLXY010000070.1:0-8169 GCA_964387405.1 uncultured Clostridiaceae bacterium | reverse complement strand
ATTTTAAAAAATGATTGCTAATATTTTTTCTTAATTTATTGTTAGGAGGATTTAACATGGAAGAAGAGGGAAAAAAGGTGTATAAAACATTAGATATGCTATCTATTCCTTATCTTAGATATACACACCCCGCTGTATATATTATGGAGGAACTAGAAAAGTATAATATAAAAGATGATAATATTGTTCACTGTAAAAATTTGTTTTTACGAAACTCTAAAGGTGATAAACATTATTTAGTATTAACTGAACCAGATAAAAAAACAAACACCAGAAGTTTAGCTAGGCAGATTAAAAGTACAAGATTAAGTTTTGCATCTCCAGAAAGACTGAAAAAACACTTAGGCCTTGAGCCAGGATCGGTTTCACCCTTTGGATTAATCAATGATGTAAATAAAGAGGTAGAAGTATTAATCGATAAAGATTTAGCATCAAGAGAAAAAATAAGTTTTCACCCTAATATTAATACTGCTAGCATAACTATAAATTATAATGACTTTCAAAAATATATTAGATGGTGTGGAAACAAAGTTACATATGTGGATACAGAATAATGAAAGATTTTGAAATATACATTCAAATACCAGAGGATGTAAATAGAATATTAGATGTGTTAGATTTTAATGGATATGATGGTTATATTGTTGGAGGTTGTGTAAGAGACAGTATTTTAAATAAGATTCCTGAGGATTGGGATATATGCACTGATTGTACTCCTCAAAGGATTATTGACATATTTAGCTCCTATACTGTTATACCTACGGGATTAAAACATGGAACTGTAACAATAGTCATTAATGGAGAAAATTATGAAGTAACTACATATAGAATAGATGGTCAATATACAGATGGCAGACGTCCAGAAGAGGTTAAATTTACAAACAGTTTAAAAGAAGATCTTAAAAGAAGAGATTTTACAATTAATGCAATGGCATATAATGACAATGTAGGACTGGTCGATTATTATGGAGGAATTGAAGATATTTCAAATAAAAAAATAAGATGTGTAGGAGATCCAGTCGAAAGATTTAGTGAGGATTATTTAAGAATGTTAAGGGGCATAAGATTTTCTACACAGTTGGATTATAGTTTGGAAGCCAATACATTTACAGCAATAAAGATCTTATCTAAAAACATTATTAATATTAGTGTAGAAAGAATTAGGGAAGAACTCAATAAGATTTTAATGTCTGAAATTCCATCAAAGGGTCTAAATTTATTAAGTACTAGTGGTATTTTAAAATACATAATACCAGAACTAGAAAGATGTGTTGGCTTTCAGCAATATAGTCCATATCATGATAAAGATATTTTTAAACATACTTTAAGTGTAGTTGATAATGTGGAAAATGATTTGATATTAAGGCTAGCAGCTTTATTCCATGATATAGGAAAACCGGAGACCTTTAGTTTAGATGAAGAGGGTGTAGGTCATTTCTACGGACACAATACAAAAAGCGCTGAAATTACAAAGCATATAATGAAAAGATTAAAGTATGATAACGATTCTATTAAACAAGTTGTAGTTTTAGTTAAAGAACATATGACAAAGTATAAAAATCCAAGTGATAGGGCCATAAAAAGGCTTATTAATAGGGTAGGAATTACTAATGTGCACAGATTGTTTAAGCTTCAAATTGCAGATATAGAAGGATCAGCTAAAAGAAGCGATATAAGCTGGATATTAGAATTGGAAAAAGAAGTTGAAAGAATATTAAATGAAAAACAGCCCCTATCTATAAAGGATTTGGATATTAGTGGATATGATTTAATAAATCTAGGAATACCCCAGGGTAAACAAATTGGAATAATATTAAATGAGTTGTTGGAAATAGTATTAGAAAATCCAGAATTAAATGAGAACGATAATCTGATAGATATTGTAAAGAAAACAAAACAATAGATAGTGTGCTAAAACAGGCACATCATCTATTGTTTATCTTTTAAAATGCACATAAAAGGAATCTTTATTAAGAGCTTTAAAACTATAGTCTTCTTTTAATAACTCTTCAATTATTATAGGCAGTGCTTCTACAGTAGTTGTCTTTGGAAGACTGTCGTGGAATAGAACAATGGCTGGATCATTATTTTTAACCCCTTCTAATACTGAATTTATAATTACATCCTTATTTTGTTTTATTGCTTTAGCATCTCTCGAATCCACATTCCAATCAAAATACTGATAGCCATGGTAAAGCATTTTTGTAATCATACGTTTCATAAATTTCTCATCAGAATATTTATGGGGCATTGTAGTATTTGAACCACCTGGAAAACGCATAATATCCATTTTTATTCCAGTTATATTATATATATAATCCTCTAATTTTTTAAAATCCTCTAGAAAATTTTTATTAGAAGCATATATATCCCTGTATTCATGGGAGTAAGTATGGTTTCCTATAGCATGACCTTCTTCTACAATCCTAGTGTATATCTTTTTAGAGTCCTCATTAGAAGTTCCAACTACAAAGAATGTAGCCCTAATATTATACTCTTTTAAAATATCTAATATTTTATTTGTATTTATACTTGGACCATCATCAAAAGTTAAATATACGGTTTTTTTAGATAATTTTGTCATTAGTTTACTGGATCGAAAAAAAGATTGTTCAGACTTTCTGTGTTTTTCATAAGCTCATTATTTTGTTTTTCTAAGTGTTCTGCAATTGTTTTCATATGTCCAATATTTTCACTATGCTTTAAAGTATTATCTATTAAATCCTTATAAGATGAAAGCACTTCTTTATTCAAATTAATTAATTCTTGATTTTGACTAGTTAGACTATTAAAGTACCAATTTTGAAAAGAAAGCATAATGAAAATAACTAATATGACGGCTAAATAATTCCTCTCCTTAAAAGCATAACTTTCAGTTACCATATATATTCATTCCCCCCGACAAGATGATTAGTTATACAATATACTTTATTCAATATTATACTTATCTATTACAATGAGTGGTGGAAAATATACATAATTCCAATCTAAGTGTTTGTTTATGTGAAATTTAGGATATAATAAAGGTTAATTAAAAGATTATATCAGTATAAAATAGGATTAAATATAATTGTTTATAATCTTTGACATCTTATGGCTTTATGATTATAATATGTGTAGTAATATAGCTAGTAGCTTGAGGATAAAAACTTCGTCTCTTTACTATTTTAGAGGGGTGGAGTTTTTCTATTTAATTAAATATTATTATATAGGAAGGAAATAAACCATGAAATCTCTACTTATAAAAGATATTTATCGAAATACAGACAAATATGCAGAAGAAATTGTAACAATAGAAGGCTGGGTTAGAACATTAAGAACATCAAAGACATTCGGATTTATTGAAGTAAATGATGGTAGCTTCTTCAAAAACCTACAAGTTGTATTTGAAGAAGGACTAGAGAACTTTGCCGAAATATCAAAACTTTCTATTAGTACAGCAATTAAGGTGAAAGGTAAGTTGGAATTAACACCTGATGCTAAACAACCTTTCGAAATTAAGGCCATAAGTATTGAAGTAGAAGGTATCTCACATAAAGACTATCCTCTGCAAAAAAAGAGGCACTCATTTGAATTTTTAAGGGAAATTGCTCATCTAAGACCTAGAAGCAATGCTTTTTCAGCAGTATTTAGAGTACGTTCACTAGCAGCTTATGCAATACATAAGTTTTTCCAAGAAAGGGATTTTGTTTACACTCACACTCCAATTATTACTGGAAGTGATGCTGAAGGTGCAGGAGATATGTTTAAAATTACAACTTTAGACCTAAAAAACCCTCCATTAAATGATAAAGGCAATATAGATTATTCTAAGGACTTCTTTGGAAAAGAAGCTCATTTAACAGTTAGTGGACAGTTACAAGGTGAAGCTTATGCATTAGCATTTAGAAATATATATACATTTGGACCTACTTTTAGATCGGAAAACTCTAACACTGCTAGACATGCTTCTGAGTTTTGGATGATAGAGCCTGAGATAGCCTTTGCAGATTTAAATGATAATATGGAACTTGCAGAAGAAATGTTAAAATATATTATTAATTATCTAATGGAAAATGCACCAGAAGAAATGGAATTTTTCAATAAATTTGTTGATAAAGGATTAGTAGATCGCTTAGATAATGTAGTAACGTCAAAATTTGGCAGAATTACATATACAGAAGCTATTGAACTTTTAGAGAAATCCAAACAAAAATTTGAATATCCTGTAGAGTGGGGTTGTGATCTTCAAACAGAGCATGAGAGATATATAACAGAAAAGGTATTTAAAAAACCTGTATTTGTAACGGATTATCCAAAAGAAATCAAAGCATTTTACATGAAGTTAAATGAAGACGGTAAAACTGTAGCTGCAATGGACCTATTAGTACCAGGTATTGGTGAAATTATTGGTGGCAGTCAAAGGGAAGATAGATTAGAAGTATTGGAAGAAAAAATGGATGCAATAGGTCTAGATAAAAAAGAATATTGGTGGTATTTAGAACTTAGAAAATATGGTAGCACTAGACATGCTGGATTTGGATTAGGTTTTGAAAGAGCTATTATGTATTTAACAGGAATGACTAATATTAGAGATGTTATATCTTTTCCAAGAACACCAAAATCAGCTGATTTTTAATTAAAAATAAAAAAGAAAGATTATATTAGGTCATTGAATCATTCAATGACCTAATATAATATGTAAAAAGTGGATTAATTGAAGTCAAATAGATTATAATGTATATAGTAAGTAAAAATATGAGGTTTTTAAGGAGAATAATTATGTTAGATTTTTTTAAATTAGGAATAAGGGAAGAAGTTTTAGAATTATTAAAGAGAGATAATATATCTACACCTACACCCGTACAGGAAAAATCCATACCTCTTGTACTTACAGGAAAGGACGTAATAGCTCAAGCTCAAACAGGTACAGGTAAAACATTAGCTTTTGTACTTCCAATATTAGAAAAAATTAAAGTGGAAGAAAAAAATGTACAAGCTTTAATACTTGTACCTACTAGGGAATTAGCACTGCAAATTACTAAAGAAACAAAAAAACTTGCTAAAGCAAGAGATGTTAATGTATTAGCAGTATATGGTGGACAAGATGTAGACAGACAAATACATAAATTAAAGGGTGGAATGCATATTGTTGTTGCCACACCTGGAAGGTTATTAGATCATTTAAGAAGGGGAACTATATATTTAAATGATGTAAGCATGCTAGTTTTAGATGAAGCAGATCAAATGCTTACTATGGGTTTTTTAGAGGAAGTGGAATATATTATTAAAAAGACTCCAGCTAGAAGACAAATGATGTTATATTCAGCTACTATTCCTAAAGGTATTCGAGCATTAACTAATAGGTATATGAAAAATCCTGTTGAAATACGGATTGAAAGAGATAGAGTAACATTAGATGAGATAAAACAATTAGTAATACAAACTACAGATAGGCATAAACAAGATGCTTTAGTAGATATTATAAATAAAGAGAAGCCTTTTTTAGCTATAATATTTTGTCGTACAAAGCGTAGAGTGAAAGCATTAAATGAAGCTTTAATAGAAAGAGGATTTTTATGCGATGAGCTTCATGGAGACATGACCCAGGCTAAAAGAGAGAGGGTTATGAAAAGCTTCAGGGATTTAAAATTACAACTTTTAGTAGCTACAGATGTTGCAGCTAGAGGATTAGATATAGAAGGTATAACTCATATATTTAACTATGATATACCGAATGATGTAGAAAGTTATATTCATAGAATAGGAAGAACAGGTAGGGCTGGTGAGGAAGGAAAAGCAATTACATTTGCAGCCCCTAAGGATAGAGACTTTTTAAATATGATTGAAAAAGGTACTAATCAAAGAATAGAAAAAATCACATATCAAGTAAAAGGTAGAGCAGAATCTATGGAAGCTACTTTTGAGAGAGAAACTAGAAAGAAAAAATTTAAAGATACTGAGGAAAGAGGTTCTAAAAGAGGCAGGAAAAAGACTACAGGTAGAGATAGAAACTTCAATAGAAGCAAAAGTTCAAATAAAGGCAAGACTAGAGCTAAGAGAAAAGGCAAGAAACGGTAGAAAATCTTGTTAATGTGTTGTATAGTTAAATGGATATAGATTAATTTATAAGGAGTAGATAAAATGAAATTACCTGCATTAAGGCTAGGAGATTTAGTAGCCTCTGTTCCAATAATTCAAGGAGCTATGGGCGTTGGAGTATCTCTTTCGAAACTGGCATCTGCCGTAGCAAATGAAGGTGGTATAGGAGTTATAGCTGGAGTACAAAATGGCTTTAAAGAACCAGACTTTGAAAGCAATACATTAAAAGCTAATATAAGAGGATTAAAAAAAGAGATAAAGAAAGCTAGAGAACTTAGTCCTAAAGGTATAATAGGTGTAAATGTAATGGTTGCTATTAATAATTATAAAGAAATAGTTAAGGCAGCTGTTGAAGAAAAAATAGATTTAATTATATCAGGTGCTGGTCTACCTAAGGATTTACCAGAATTTACAAAAGGAACTAAAACTAAAATAGCACCAATAGTTTCATCAGGAAAGGCTGCAGGCTTAATATCTAAATTATGGGATAGAAGATTTTCTTATATACCTGATTTAATTATAGTAGAAGGAACAGAGGCAGGAGGTCATTTAGGATTCTCTTTAGAAGAATTAAATAAAGAAGATAAACCTAAATTAACAGATATAGTTAAAGATGTAATTGAAGCTGTAAAACCATATGAAGAAAAATATCATAGAAAAATACCTGTAATAGCAGCAGGTGGAATATTTGATGGGAAAGATATAGCAAAATATTTAAAGATTGGGGCCTCTGGTGTACAAATGGGAACTAGATTTGTAGCTACAGAAGAGTGTGATGCCCATATAAACTTTAAAGAGGCATATTTAAAAGCCGAAGAATCTGATGTTCAGTTAGTTCAAAGTCCTGTAGGTATGCCAGGTAGAGCTATAAAAAACAAGCTAATAGAAAAAGTAAAAACAACAACAATACCAGTAAACAAATGCTATAACTGTTTACAACCATGTAACCCTAAAACAACACCTTATTGTATATCAACAGCTCTTATAAAAGCTGTTAAAGGTGAGTTAGACGAAGGGCTTATTTTTGCAGGAGCTAATGCCTATAAATTAAATAAAATTGTAAGTGTAAAAGAATTGATGAAAGAACTGGTTAGTGAGGCAGAAATGGCTTTAAATTAGAAGCTTGTAAGTAGAATATAAGTATAAAAGAGGATGCACATATGAAAAAGATAGTTACAGTTAAAGAAGTTAAAATCGGTCAAGGCATACCTAAAATTTGTATACCTATAGTAGGTAGAACATTAGAAGAAATTTTAGAGGAAGCTGTATTTTTAAAAACCATTGATTTTGATATTATAGAGTGGCGAGTTGATTACTATGAGGATGTTAAATATGTAGATAAGGTTAAGGTGGTTCTTGAAGAAATAAGAAACATTTTAACTAATAAGCCTATTATATTTACATTTCGGAGTGCCAAAGAAGGTGGAGAAAAAGAAGTCAGTAGGAAATTTTATTTTCAACTAAATAAGGCCATAGTTTTAACAGGACTTATTGATATTGTGGATATAGAGTTATTTAATGATGAGATAGAAATAAAGCAACTTATTAATATTGCTCATAAAAATAATGTGGCAGTTATTATTTCTAATCATGATTTTCAAAAAACACCTTCAAAAGAAGAAATTATATTAAGATTGAAAAGGGCAGCTGAATTGGGAGGAGATATTCCTAAAATAGCAGTAATGCCAAAAAGTATAGAGGATCTAATAATATTATTAGATGCAACACGTATAATGAAAGAAAAATATATGGATAGACCTATAGTCACTATATCAATGGGTGGAAAAGGTCTTATTAGCAGATTAACTGGAGAATTATTCGGTTCTGATTTAACATTTGCTGCGGCTAAAAAGACCTCTGCACCTGGTCAGATTTCATCAAAAGAATTAGGTGAAATTTTAAAATTACTCCATAATAATCTTTGATTTAATCCTGTAAGACTAAAAAGGAAGAATTAAAAGAAAGTCTCAATCCTTATTGTTATTACTTTTTTAGCATTAAATTTAAAGCTAAGTTTAAAATTATAAGTGCTAAAGGACTTAATATTAAATTCTTGCAGGACAATAAAAAAGCTTAGGAATCTTTTTT
>CAYLXY010000069.1:0-8236 GCA_964387405.1 uncultured Clostridiaceae bacterium | reverse complement strand
TCTTTTAATATAGTATGATTTCTATAATTTAAACTTTGGCTGATTTTTATATCTTTTATATTAAGTTGTATATTGCAATTCCCATTATATATATTAAATTCTGGAGAAAAAATTAAATCAATTTTATCTGTAGGCTCTATTAATTCTTTGAATTGTCCTAAAGAAAAGCCTATACTATCAAGATTAACCCCATTAGATTCAACCTTTGCTTTAAGATGTTTGCCTTGATCTCCTACACCTCTTATATCTATAGGTTTTAACCCTTTTATAGCAAATTTAGGTGATGGGTTTCCTATTCCAAAGGGTTCCATTTGTTCAAGTTCTTCTATAAGTTGTCCATCTATATCTTCTGTTTTTAACATATCATCGTAGATAATCTTTGGAATAAAATCTTCTTCTGTTAATATTGCCTCGGCAATTATGTTCATTTCCTTAGCAAAGCTTTCTAAATTATCCACATTAATAGATAATCCTGCAGCCTGATCGTGCCCTCCAAATTTTATAAATAAATCCTTACATTTGTTCATAGATTCAAATAAATTAAATCCTGGTATACTTCTAGCAGAACCCTTGGCAATATCATCTTCTATGCCTAAAATTACTGTAGGTTTATAGTATATGTCTACAATTCTTGAAGCAACAATGCCTATTACCCCTGGGTGCCAAGCTTTATCATAGACAACTAAAACCTTATCGTCCTTATATTTAGGATTTTTTTCTATAATATTTATTGCTTGATTTAAAATATCACTTTCTATTTGTTGACGTTCTTTGTTTTCTTCATTTAATAATCCTGCTATTTGGCTAGCATTGTTAGTATCTCTAGTTGTTAATAGTTCTACACCACTTTTAGCACTACCAATTCTACCTGCTGCATTGATTCTTGGTGCAATACCAAAAGCTATATTTCCTGTATTCAACTTTTTATTTAAAAAACCACTTACTTTTAATAAAGCCTGAATCCCTGGGTTTTTACTTTCACTCATATAATCCAGTCCAGCCTTAACTATTATTCTGTTTTCATCCCTTATTGAAACTACATCTGCTATTGTAGCTATTGCTGTAATGTCTAAATAATCATATATAGATTGTTTGAAGATGTTTTCTGGAGTTAATGCTTGAATTAATTTAAAAGCTAAACCGCAACCACAAAGTTTATTAAAAGGATAGTTGCATCCTTCTTGTAGGGGGTTAATGATTCCATAAGCATTTGGTAAAACTTCTGGACATTGATGGTGGTCAGTTATAATAATTTCTGCGCCTAAGTCATTAGCCAAATCTACTTCTTCTACAGATGAAATACCACAATCTACTGTAATAATAAGCCTTGTTCCATTATTAACTATTTTTTCGATAGCTTCTTTATTTAGACCATATCCCTCTTCTAATCTATCCGGTATATAAAAATCAACAGTATAATCTATTGATTCAAAATATTTAATCAAAATAGATATGCTTCCAATTCCATCTACATCATAATCTCCATATATACATATTTTCTCTTTGTTTTTAACAGCTTTTTCAAGTCTACTAACAACTTTATTCATATCTTTAAGTAAAAATGGGTCATATAATTGTTCTATACTGGGATTTAGAAATTTTTTAGCCTGACTAGGACTTTCTATCCCTCTATTTAACAAGGTTTTTGCAAATGGTTTTGTAATATTTAAACTATTTTCCAATTCCTCAACCTTTTTATTGTCTAATTTATTGTATAACCAATATTTCTTTTGAATTATCATTAATTTCACCTACTGCTATAATTTTAAAAAACTAGTGGTAATAATACTTTATATGTACTACTACCACTATATATTTTTGTCCTATATTTAATTTATATTATTTCAAATACTAATTATCTATCTCGCTTTTTGTCTTTGTCTATTTCTTTGTCCTTCTTTAATCATAACCCATACTGGACTGGCTATAAATATAGAAGAATAAGTTCCAGCTGTAACTCCTATTATTAATGGTAGGGCAAATTCTCTAACCTGATCCACCCCTAAAATATATAAAGCTACTATAGTAACTAATGTAGTTAAAGAAGTATTTATAGAACGATGTATTGATTGTGAAATACTATCATTAGCCACTTTTATATAATCTGCTTTTTTGGCAAGTTTAAGATTTTCTCTAATTCTATCAAATATAACAATTGTATCGTTTATAGAATAACCTAAAACAGTTAGAATTGCAGCTACAAAAGGACTGTTTACAGGTATACTTAATATTGAATACATAGCTAATACAATTAAGATATCATGGATTAATGCTATAATAGATGATAGTGCAAAGCTAAGCTCAAATCTAAGGGCAATATAAATTAACATACCAAGAGAAGAAAGTACAATTGCAATTAAAGCTTTATTTTGAATTTCCTTTCCAACTGTAGGTCCAAATTGATCTGCCCTCAAGAAATCCTCATCCACTAGATCATATTTTACTTTAAAATCTTCAAATATCTCTGTACGTTGTTCATTATTAAAATCTTCATTCATTCTAATTTGAACTGTTGTTTTTTCGCTACCTAACATATTTATATTTGAATTTTCATCATATTTATCAATAATTTCTTTTACTTCTTCAGTAGGAACATATTCATGAAATTCAATTTCCATTAAAGTTCCACCAGTAAAGTCTATTCCTAAGTTAATTCCCCTTGTAAGGCCTAATACTAAACCTATTATAAGAATTACTCCAGAAATAGAAAACCATATCTTTCGATTTTTTATAAAATCCATAAATTTCCCCTCCTTTAAGCTCCATAAAGCTTGTTATTTTTAGTTATGTCCATGCCTACAAATAATTTCAATAAATATTTTGTAAGTATAACCGATGTAACTATACTTGCAACAATACCGATTATTAACATAACTGCAAATCCTTTAATAGGGCCTGTACCAAATTGATATAATATAAGTCCTGAAATTAAAGTAGTAATACTAGAGTCTATAATAGATGACAGGGCATGTTTAAAGCCAGAATCTACAGACGCTCTAATACTCTTTCCTAATCTCATTTCTTCCTTTATTCTTTCGAATATAATAACATTAGCATCCACTGCCATACCCACTGAAAGAATTAGTGCAGCAATTCCTGGTAATGTAAATGTAGCTTTTAAGACTATCATTGTACCCATTACAAGTATCATATACACTGCTAATGCAACATTTGCAACTAAACCAGGTATTCTATAGTAAAGAAGCATAAAAAGAAATATAAGTATAATTCCTATTTTAGCCGCCTGAACACTCTTATTTAATGCATTTTCTCCTAGAGTTGCAGTAATTGTTGATGTTTGAATTTCTTCTAGCTCCACAGGTAAAGCCCCCGCCCTAATTAAAGCTGCCAAATTGGATGCAGTTTCTACTGTAAAGTTACCTGTAATAACTGCTTGTCCATCAGGTATTTTACTAGATACTCTTGGACTTGAAATAATTTCTTCGTCTAATATAATATGAATCATTTTGTCCATATCATTTGTTAAAGCCGCTAGTCTGCCTGTCACTTCTGCAAATTTTTCTGCACCTTCTTTGTCAAATTGCAAGCTTACTTGAGCAGCATTTCCTTGTCCTAAGGTTGCTTGTGATTTTGTAACATTGGCACCAGTGACTACAACATCACCATCCGAAGTAATAAATTGCAATTGTGCTGTCTTACCAATCATATCTATAGCTTCTTGAGCATTTTTTGCCCCTGGTAATTCAACACGAATTCTTTTTGTACCTTCTCGTGTGATTAGTGGTTCTGTAAGTCCCATGCTATCTACACGTCTACCGAATACTCCTATAACTTGATCAATTAAGTCATCTAGTTCTCTACCACTTGCATCTGTTTGTGCTTCATATACAACATAGACACCACCTTTTAAATCTAGACCTTGACGAATTGACTCTTTTGCAGGCTCCACTTTAAAGTTGCCTATCTCTAATCCATTGAAAGCTGTAAATATAGTTAGTCCTAATACAGCAATAATCAATAGAAATATAATACTATTTCTTGCTTTCATATTAATCCTCCTAATCCTTTGCATAATAAATTCAATTATATACTTATAACAAATAACCGTCAATTAATTAATAATTGTTTATTTAGGACCTCCTCAATCATTAGACGACTTATCATTGCTTATATAGCAATTTATTTAAACAGTCTACTCTTTTTAATACTTTAAGCATAGACTTGGCATAGCCAATAAAGTTTTATATCTTCTATTCCATATGATCTTTGGCTAACTTTACATAATCTATGGCTGAGTTTTTCAAATCTTCTTTTTCATCCTTAGTCAACTCTCTAATTACTCTTGCAGGCGATCCTAAGGCCAACACTCCTGAAGGTATCTTCTTTCCTTGGGTAACTATTGCTCCTGCGCCAATAATTGTTTCTTGACCAATCTCTGCATTATTTAGTATAATTGCACCCATTCCAATTAAAGTATTGTTTCCTACAGTACAAGCATGTATCATTGCATTGTGACCAACTGTAACATTATCTCCTATTATTGTAGGAACTTCTCTAGCATTGTGAACAACTGCATTATCTTGAATATTTGTATTTTCTCCAATCTTTATATAGTCCATGTCCCCCCTTATAACTACATTATACCAAATGCTAGAGTTTCTACCGACAGTAACATCTCCTATTATATTAGCTGTCTCTGCTAGAAAGCAAGATTTATCTATGATTGGCTCTTTGCCTTTAAATGGCTTAATCATTAACTTTCCTCCTCTGCTAATTTTGCTTGGATTATTAAAGAAGACTCAATTCTTTTTTTCTCCATTTCACATCCAATATCATAGGGCTCATAAATATTATTGTTAAAATTATAAGCATTGGCATGACATCCTCCACTACAATAAAACTTGGCCCAACATTCTCTACATTTATCTTTGTTATAAATATGAGCATCAGCAAATTGACCATATAATGATTTGTCTATTGTTTCATCTATAATACTACCAATTTTAAAATCTTCATTACCTACAAATTGATGGCAGGGATAAATATCTCCTTCTGGAGTAATGGCTAAATATTCTGCACCAGCACCACATCCAGAAACCCTTTTTATTACACATGGTCCTTGATCCAAGTCTATCATAAAATGAAAGAAGTCAAAGCCTTTCCCTTCTTTAATTCTTTTAACATATTCTTTGGCTAAAAGCTCGTATTGATCAAATATAATTGGTAAATCCTCTTCTTTAATAGCATAATCATGATGAGCTTCTGCAACTACCGGCTCCATAGATGTACTTTTAAAGCCTAAATCTGCTAAATGTAATGCATCTTTTGCAAAATCAAGATTATTTCTAGTAAATGTTCCTCTAACAAAGTAATTTTTTTGTTGTCTTTCTTCTGCTATTTTTAAAAACTTAGGCACTATTATATCATATGTACCTTGTCCATTAATTGTAGCTCTCATATTGTCATTTACTTCTTTTCTACCATCTAAGCTTAAAACTACATTATGCATATTTTCATTAATATATTTCATATTATCTCCATTAAGTAAAACACCATTAGTAGTTATAGTAAATCTAAAGTTTTTATTATGTTTTTTTTCTTCAGCCCTACCGTAATCTACAATTTCTTTAATGGTTTCAAAATTCATTAATGGCTCTCCACCAAAAAAATCTACTTCTAAATTTCGTCGACTACCTGAATTTTTAATTAAAAAATCTAGTGATCTTTTTCCAATATCAGCAGTCATTAAACTTCTTTCTCCCTTAAAATCTCCTTGGGATGCAAAACAATATTTACAAGTCATATTACAATCATGAGCTATATGCAAACACAAAGCTTTAACAACTGGTTCTTTATTTTTAAAAGCTTCATGATTAAAATAACGATCATCTGAAAATAAAAGTCCTTCTCCCTTTATAAAATCTAATTCTTTAATAGCCTCTTCTATATCTGTACTAGGGTATTTATCTTTAAGTAAGTTTACAATCTCTTCTGTTTCTTTATATTGATAAAAGTCCAAAACATCATAAACTAATTTATCAATTACGTGAACAGCACCACCATTTATATCTATAACCATATAAGTATTATCTTGATGAAATTTATGAATCATTCAATAAAGCCCCTTTCATTAAGCCGATTAACAAACAAATCTTAAACACAAACTTATTGTATATAATATAGTAGGAATAATCAAGAAAAAACAGCAGTGAATTACCACCGCTGCTTAACCTTTATGTAGTTATCTGGCTTCACACTCTTGGTTAGCTACTGTACAGGAAGTTTTACAAGCTGATTGGCATGAAGTTTGACACTCGCCGCATCCTCCTTTAATAGCACTTTTTACAAGAGTTGCACCACTCAAAGTTTTAATATGTTTCATTGTGGAAGCTCCTTTCGTATAAGTATCCTGTTGCTATTATATTATACCATAAAGGAAATATTAAAAAAAGCTTATTATTTCATGTTTATACCCAAGATACCACCTATTATTCCAGTAACCATGCCAATACTTGTTTTATATAGGGCAATACGGTCTATGGAATAGTCTGATATAAAGATTTTACTTAGAAGTACCAGTATTAAAACGTATACCAACCCTATAAGTCCTCCATGAAGCCATCCCTTTTTTTGCAGATGTATGGAGCAGTAAATTGATGAAAATAATACACCAACTATCATAATAACAGATGTAATAAATGGAATAATATTTTCCCTTATGCTTGTGTAGGTTATTAATGCCCCTACTATAAGAAAAAAGAGTAAAGATATAATATATCCCCGGATCAACCCATATCCATAAATTTTTATATTAAGAGGCCCTGGTTTTGTTGTGTTTTTGTTTCTACCTTTCACTAATAACACCTCCATTGATTTTAAGGCTATCTATAAATGTAGCTTTATATAATCATATGCTTCTTAATATAGGGTTTATTACTGATTTAATTCCTTTTATATGATCCATTAATTTTTTAATTTTTCCAAGATGTTTTTTTGTACTTAAATATTTTTTCCCATGCTTTTTCCTTAAATATAATTAATAGCCTATCCCTTATTACTGAACTTGTTATTTTGTGTTAATTTAAACAAATATTTTAAATCTATATCCTACCCCCCATACAGTCTCAATAAATCTGCAACTTTCAGGATTAGTCTCTATTTTCCCCCTTATTCTAGCAATGTGTACAGCTATAGTTGATGTATCTGATAAAGAATCATAACCCCAAATCTTTTCATATAATTCATCTTTACTAAAAACTCTATTTGGGTTTTTTGCAAAAAACAGAAGTAAATCAAATTCTTTTTGAGTTAGAAAAACTTCATTATCACCTATATATGCTCTACGGTCCTGTTCATTGATAGATAAGACTCCAATTGTTGTCAATTTTACTTTAGAGTTATCTTTAAATTTTTCATATGTTTTTATATGGCTATTCACTCTTGCTACCAGTTCACCCATACTAAAAGGTTTAGTTATATAGTCGTTTGCTCCTAAATTTAATCCCTTAATCTTAGATATTTCATCAGATTTTGCAGACACAATAAGTATAGGTACTTGTTTTGCATCAGATATTTCTCTTAATATATCGAAACCATCCTTTTTGGGAAGCATTAAATCTAGAATAATTAAATCAAAATATTCATTTCGAATTAATTCAATACCAGTATTACCATCAAAGGCACATACAACCCCATAACCTGCCATTTGCAAATAGTCTTTCTGAAGCTCTGATATACTTGCATCATCTTCAATTATTAATATTCTTTTCATTTTATCACTTCCTCTTTTTTAATCTTTTTAAGAGAAATAATAATTGAAGCTCCTTTGCCACCTTCGCTAGTTGCCCATATGCATCCACCTAAACCTTCAACAATTTGCCTTGCTATTGCAAGACCCAAACCACTTGAACCTTCAACCCCTCTTGCAGTATCTGCCCTGTAAAACCTTTCGAAAATATATGGCAGGTCTTGCTCATTAATTCCTTTTCCGTTATCTCTAAATTCCATTATTACAGAAGAATTTGTTTCTCTTAAAATTATTTTTAACTGACCAGTCTGTATTTCAATATTTTTTTTAGCATTGTCTATAATATTCTGTACCACTCGTTTAAATTTGACAACATCTATTATGACAAAGGGCTCAGTCAATAAATTGTTTTCAAAAATTATTCTTTTGTTTTCAAATAAAAAACCTTCTAAATTATCTTCTATACAGTTTTCTATGTATTTTATAATATGTATACTATCTTTTTCAAATATCATTTGATTTAAATCT
>CAYLXY010000068.1:0-8443 GCA_964387405.1 uncultured Clostridiaceae bacterium | reverse complement strand
ATTCCGTATTTAATAATTTCTCCTATACCACTAAGTAATTCTTTATAAGGTAGAGTTTGTAACAATTGAGTATCTATTATTACTTTATTAGGCTGGTAAAATGTGCCTACACTGTTTTTATAATCTAAAAGATTAATTCCTGTTTTGCCACCAACACTACTATCAACCTGGGCTAATAATGTAGTAGGTATTTGAGTAAATGATATTCCACGCATATATATGGAGCTACAAAACCCTGTTAAATCACCTACTACACCACCACCAAAGGCAATAAGATTAGATTTTCTTGACAAGCCTTTTTCAAGCAGTTGTTTTAAAATATTTACAGTTACATCTATAGATTTACTTTTCTCCCCGGCTTTTACAACAATTTTACTATAGTTATTTAATGTGTCCATATAATTTCCATATAAGGCATCTACATTTGTATCAGTTATAATAAAGTTTTGTTCTAAATTATCATCTATTAGATTATCCAAGTTCTTCAAAATACCTTTTTCAATAAGTATATTATAAGAATTTTCTCCTAAATCTATTTTTACTTTTTCCATCGTTCTGCAATCTCCTCCAAAGAATCCCCACCATATTTTCTTAGGAATTCTTCTGCAATTAGGGTTATAGCAACCATCTCTCCTACAACAGAGGCTGCAGGTAAGGCACAGGTATCGCTTCTTTCTATAGTTGCCACAAAACTTTCCTTTGTCTCTATATCCACACTTTGCAAAGGTTTATAAAGTGTTGGAATAGGCTTCATATAACAACGTATTATAATATTTTCACCATTGGACATACCACCTTCTATGCCACCAGCCCTATTGGTTTTTCTATAATAACCTTTTTCATCATCATAAAAGATTTCATCATGAACTTCTGAGCCTTTTAATGTCGCGTTTTTAAATCCCTCTCCAATTTCCACAGCTTTAATACCTTGTATACTCATTAAACTATATGCCAGTTTAGCATCTAATTTTCTATCCCATTGGACATAAGAGCCTAAGCCTACAGGTACACCTGTTATATGGATTTCAAAAATACCGCCTAAGGAATCTCCTGCTTTTTTTGCTTCTTCAATTTCATGAATCATTTTATTTTCTGCATCTTTATCTACACATCTAACAGGGGATTCATCTGCATTTTTAATTTTGTCTATATCCCATATATTTTCTTCTAGGCAAGCATTGCCTATGGCAGTAACATGGCTCACAACATCTATATGGAAGTAATTAACTAATTGTTTTGCAATACTTCCTATTGCTACCCTGACTGCTGTTTCCCTAGCACTACTTCTTTCTAGTACATTCCTTATGTCAGTAAAATTATATTTTATTGCCCCAGATAGATCTGCGTGACCTGGTCTAGGTTTTGTTACCACTCTACTGTGGTCTGTAACTTCTATAGGGTCCATATGGTTTTCCCAATTCGCATAATCTTGATTTTCGATTGTAAAGGCAATAGGGCTGCCTAATGTTTTACTATCTCTAATTCCTGATAAAATTTCTATAGAATCTTGCTCTATTTTCATTCTGTCCCCTCGGCCATATCCCATTTGGCGCCTTTTTAAATCAGCATTTATTTTATTTATATCAATAGGGACATTAGAAGGGAAGCCTTCTATAATTCCTGTTAAGCACTTACCATGGGATTCTCCTGCTGTAAAGTATTTTAGCATTTTTCTAGTTCACCACCCTTATTGGATTGCAATGATTTTATTTATTTCCTTCATTAGTTGTTCAAATTTTTCTGGTTTCAAAGATTGAGCCCCATCAGAAAATGCATTTTCTGGATCGCTATGAACTTCAATCATAAGACCATCTGTACCTACTGCAATAGCCGCTTTAGAAAGTGGTTCAATCATTGCCCATCTACCTGAAGCATGGCTAGGGTCTACAATAATTGGTAAATGACTCAATTCTCTAATAGCTGGAACAGCACTTAAATCTAAGGTGTTTCTTGTGTATGTTTCAAAGGTTCTTATACCTCTTTCGCATAAAACTACATTCTCATTTCCTTCTGACATTATATATTCTGCAGACATAAGCAATTCTTCAATAGTTGCAGATAATCCTCTTTTTAGCAAAACAGGTTTATTTGATTTTCCAGCTCTTTTTAATAAAGAAAAATTTTGCATATTTCTTGCACCAATTTGAAGCATATCCGCATATGATTCTACTACATCAAAGTTTTCTAAACACATAACCTCTGTAACAATAGGCATGCCAGTTTCTTCTTTAGCCTTCTTTAATATTTTCAAACCTTCTTCACCTAATCCTTGGAAGCTGTAAGGGGAAGTTCTTGGTTTGTATGCTCCACCTCTTAACATATGAGCACCAGCAGATTTAACACTTCTAGCAATACTCATAAGTTGTTCTTCGTTTTCCACAGAACAAGGACCAGCCATAACAGCAATATTACCTCCACCAATTTTTACACCATCAACGTCTACAATAGTATCCTCTGGATGAAATAATCTATTAGCAAGCTTAAAAGGATTTTGCACTTTAAGGACCCTCTCTACATTTATATTTGCTTCTATTTGTCTTAAATCAACCTTTGTAGTATCTCCAACTAATCCAAATATACAGTAGTTTTCCCCTTGTGTCTTATGTGGAACACATCCCATATTTCCTAATCTTTTACTCATTTTTTCGATTTCTTCTGCAGGTGTACCTGCTTTCATAACAACTATCATTTTTGTTACCTCCTCTAATTTTATTAAAAATATTACGCAGTCTCACAACCTTAATTTACTCCGTAGGAATACAATAAGGTAGTGCACTATGGTACAACTCAAATTTGTTACTCCCTTGCGGTCGTGCAAATTGGGCTTGGTCATAAAAAAAAGAGACTCTGCGAAGAGTCTCTTTTTATATAAAAGATATAAGTCCATATCTCACTAAACTTATTTATATAGCCTGACAGTTAGGCAGCCATCTTCGGAATGGTAAATACATATCTAATTTTTTGAATACAAAATAGCCAGCGCTAAAAAAGAAATAGCCCAAGCTAAAGTTAAAAAAGAAGATATTAAATTTACGTTCATTCGATTTTGGACAAACCATTTTAATCAGCCTCAACTTTCAAATTTAATATTTTTAGAATATTTTGATTTAATGCTTTGTTAAATTATACTGAAGTATATATCATATTATTATGTATGTCAACCATTTTTTAAAATGTAGCTATTCTGTGATAATGTCATATTAAAATTATTCTGATAAAATGTCAGTATGAGAAAGCAAATATTTAATTACATGATTTATTTATGATGTACAGCAATAAGATTGTCATTCCGAGTATAACGAGGAATCTCTAGTTTAAAATTCCTCAGATAAGTCCCTCCAATCAGGATTAGTATTTTCTATTAATTCATTTTTCTTTTGTCTAGACCAGCCTTTAATCTGTTTCTCTCTTGATATGGCAGAAGTCACATCTTCTGTGTAATCAAAATATACTAATTTGTTTATATTATATTTTGCAGTAAAACCTTTTGCTAATTTGTTTTTATGTTCATAGACTCTACGCTCTAAGTTGTTGGTAATACCCGTATATAAAACTTTATTATTCCAATTACTCATCATATATACATAATACAAATCATCACCCCTTAAGATTCCTCGCTATGCTCGGAATGACAGAGCCACTACACTCGGAATGACAAGATCGCTAACGACGTGCTTTTCTACTAATGTTTATTAGCCAATATTATTATAATAATATTTACTTGACAGTTTTCAGAAAATTGTATATATTGTTGGACATAGTTTTATGAAAAAATTGGAGTGTGAAACAAATGATAGACATTGAGCGAATATGTATTATAGGTCTAGGTTTAATGGGAGGTTCCTTTGCATTAGCTTTAAAAAATAAAGGTTTTAGAGGCACAATTGTAGGATATGATATATCTGCAAATTATTTAGCAGAAGCATTATCAGCAGGAGCAATAGATCTAGCAGCAGATAATTTAAAAGATGCAGTTACTGATGTTGATCTTGTACTTTTAGCAAAACCTACTTAAAAATAGAGGATTTTATCATATATATTTTAAAGACGAAGTAGCTTTTAAATAATAATTAGATAGACCATATTTAATTAGATAATACAAATAAATTAACTCCTGTGCTATTTAATATTTTACATGAAATATTAAGCAACTTATTAGAATAACAAGTTAAATTAAAAAATATAGTGTAGAGTTTACACCAGGAAAGACTAAGGGAGAGATAATATATGAAGTTAGGATATTTAGGTCCAGAAGGATCTTATAGTTATGAAGCAGCAAAAACTTATGCTCCACATGCTGAGCTTATTCCTATGACAAATTTTTATGAAATAGTAGAAGCAGTGGAAGAAGGAAATATTAATGAAGGCATATTGCCAATTGAAAATTCCACAGAAGGGGCAGTAACCCCTGTAATGGATGGACTTTTAAAGACTAATGAAGCTAAAATTGTAGGAGAGTTAGTGTTACCTATTCATCATAATCTTATTAGTTTAAATGATAATATTGAGGAAATTGAATATATATATTCTCACCCACAGGCAATTGAACAATGCAGAGAATATTTTAGAAAATATATTCCAAAAGCCTCCTTAATTTCTTGCCAGAGTACCTCTTTAGCATGTGCTAAAGCACAAGGAAAGGGTGCAAGTTTTGCTGCTATTGCAAATAAAGAAGCTGCCTTAATTTATGGTCTTAATATATTAAAATCCAATATTCAAGATAATATATTAAACCAAACCCGTTTTGTCATTATAAGCAAAAGTCCAGTCTTAGAGTGTAGATCTTGCAAAACATCAATAGCCTTTGCCTTTTCAAATGACAGACCAGGCTCATTATATAAAGCATTAAAGGAGTTTGGGGAAAAAAATATAAACTTAACAAGAATAGAATCAAGACCAGCTAAAACGGAAATAGGTAAATATGTTTTTTATATTGATTTTTTAGGAACACCTAGGGATATTATTATAGAAGAAATATTGGATAAAGTTAAAGGTATGGCAGTGTTTTTAAAAATATTAGGCACGTATTCTACATATTAACAAGACAACCGAAACGTCCCCTTGTCTTGCCCTTGTCTTGAGGTTAAAAATAAAAATAACAGCCCAACGTATTAATATCAGAAAGTTTGAGCTGTTTTGTTATTTACATTCTTTTAAATAACTAAATAATTAGTTGTTAATATTAAGTGTTTTATTGCATAAATCTATTTAGCAATTTCAATTTTTCCACCAGTATAAGATCCATCATCATAATTCTCATTAAACTTTATACCACTAAAATCTAATCTACGTTCCTTTAATCTTTTTTCAATACCTTCTTTATTTTTATCTCTTTCAAAAGGATTTGTTGTTTCTTTAACGCCTTCTACAACTTCATACCATTTATCATAAGGAATACCAATTCCTATTTCATCAGCTTGCCAGTCGGCAACTAAACGAGTTCCTGGACATAATAAAGAAATATTAACATCATTGGTATTATGCGGATAAGTTGTTAGATCTTGACATACTGCTTGTAGTCCAACGGTTCTTAAGTTAGAGGTGTAACCATTAAAATAGGCATGTCCTTGTATCATTCTCATAACATTATAGGAACTGCTTACCACAATTACAACATCTGGGCCTTCCTTAAAATTTTCAAGAGGCATAACTACTATGCCAACAGGTTCATTTTGTAAGAATAACATTTCATCACTAATACTTTTTGATGTTTCCACATCACAATAAATATTTTTACTAAATCTTCCTTTTCCATTTGCTATAGGTTCAGGTATATCCGTCATTTTTAAAGCCATTGCTCCATTAGGACATCCTTGATTTTCTTTAGTAAGCTTCATAGACTTACCCTTACTTGCAAGCTGTATAGAGTTGCAATAGGTTACTTTACGATCTCTTTGAGGAACTTCGAAATTCTTGAATTCATCTTTGTCAAAGAAGAATTTAATCCCTACTGGTTTTCGGTCTAAATCTAAATATGATTCGATTAAATCCACACTATGTTTAATATTCATCTTTTTTTCCCCCATATTGATTAATTAGTTACTTCAATTAATTTTAACTATATCAGCATGGACTAAAAAAGAACAATAGAAAATATTTATGCAAATTAATTTAACATTGATAAAACTAATTACCTTGTCTTATCAAAAACTAATAGACCAGATTTTTAATCTGGTCTATTAGTAACAAAATCATTTTATTTAATTTGTTTTAATATTTTTACATTATCACAATTTTTAATTATTTCTAAGGCTTCTTCCATCTTATCTTCATTTACCCTTATTACAAAAGCAGACTTATCTGCATCGAATTGAGTATATGTGTAGGCATATTCCACATTTATATCATGTTGGAAAAGCATATTTACAAAGCTATACATAGAACCACTAACATCTTGGATTTCAATGACTATTACATCTGTTATATTTGTTCTGAAATTACCTTCTTTAAGAGCCTTAACAGCCTTGTCCGTATCGTCAATAATAAGCCTTAAAACTCCGTAATCTGCAGTCTCCGCTATTGTTAATGCTCTAATGTCTACCCGATTATCTGCTAATAACTTTAAAACATCTCTTAAACGACCCTGCTTATTTTCTAAAAAAACTGAAACCTGCTTATTAATATGATCACCCCTCTATTTTTATTTTTATATCAATAGAATTTTAAACAATTGGATATTTTGTCATGTTCATAATGACATACGAATTTTTATAACTGTCTCTTATCAATAACCCTTATAGCCTTACCCTCACTCCTTGGAATTGCTTTTGGCTCAACAAATCTAATTTTAGCAGATATACCTAAAACAGAGAATATCCTATTCTTAATTTTTCTATCTAATGCCTCTAACATACTTATTTTATCAGAGAAGGATTTTTCTGATAACTCTACTAATATTTCTAATTCATCCATATTTCCAACCCGTGTAACAACTAATTGATAATGAGGTTCTACTTCTCCGATTTCAAGTAGCACACTTTCCACTTGAGATGGGAATACGTTGACCCCTCTTATAATAAGCATATCATCAGTTCTACCAGAAACCCTTTCCATACGAACATGAGTTCTGCCACATCCACATTGTTCTTCAGTTAATCTTGAAATATCTTTTGTTCTATATCTTAAAATAGGTAAACCTTCTTTTGTTATTGTTGTAAACACAAGCTCTCCTTTTTCACCATAAGGAAGAGGCTTTAAAGTAATAGGATCGATTATCTCAGGTATGAAATGTTCTTCCCAAATATGAAGACCATCTTGACATTCACACTCCATAGCAACCCCTGGTCCCATTATTTCTGATAGACCATATATATCATAAGCTTTAATACCTAATTTTTCTTCTATTACTGCTCTCATACCTTCAGACCAAGGCTCTGCTCCAAATATTCCAGATTCTAAAGATAAATCTGCAGGATCTATTCCCATTTCTTCAATTTTTTCTGCTAAATGAATGGCATAAGAAGGGGTACAACATAATACAGTTGCTCCAAAATCCCTCATAAGCATTATTTGTTTTGCAGTGTTTCCACCTGACATTGGTATTACAGAAGCTCCTAATCTTTCTGAGCCATAGTGAATTCCTAATCCACCTGTAAAAAGTCCATAACCATAAGATATTTGAATTATAGAGTTACTGTGAGCGCCTGCAGAAACCATGGAACGTGCTACAAGTTCAGACCACATTGTTATATCGTTTCTTGAGTAGCCAACTACTGTAGGCTTACCTGTTGTTCCACTAGAAGCATGGACCCTTACGATTTCAGACATAGGTTTTGCGAACAAACCATAAGGATAATTATCTCTTAAATCCTCCTTAGTTGTAAAAGGTAAGTTAGCTAAATCATCTAAGGATTTTATATCTTCCGGCATTATACCGACTTTTTGGAATTCATTTCTGTAAAAAGGTACATCATGATAAAGTCTTGAAACCAAGAGTTTCAATTTTTCTAGCTGAAGTTCTTTAATTTCTTCTCTTTTCATACATTCTTTTGTTTTATTCCAATACATCTTATATCCCCCCTAATTTCAATCAACAGGCTTATTAATCCTGATCTTGAATATATTTTTAAAATTTGTAATTAAACATATAAAAACCTCTCATCCACTAAAGGACGAGAGGTTAACTCGCGGTACCACCTTCATTGACTGATATTATACAGTCCACTTAAGTAAGAATACGTAATTTATTATATTCCTTTCTATTAACGTAAGAATTACGGTCAAACCTACTATATTTCAGTCGACTACTCATGAGGGAACTTCACCAAAAGTATAATTATCGGTTTTCAGCTGATCCGATTCTCTTTAAATTTTCCTGATGGCTACTTTTCTCAATCATTGTATTTATTTTTATAAACTTTCTAATATTATATTTGTTTTTGAAAGATTTGTCAATGTTTTTTACCGGATTTTTTATAGCCAACTTGTAATGTTAAGTGACGAA
>CAYLXY010000067.1:0-8463 GCA_964387405.1 uncultured Clostridiaceae bacterium | reverse complement strand
AAAATTAATATTATCTATCTTTTTGGAAGCCGCTTTGATGGATTAACAATATCAGTAACCCGTATACCGTAATTTTCATCTATTACAACAACTTCACCTTTAGCAACATACTGACCATTGACTAATATATCTAATGGCTCTCCTACTAATTTATCTAATTCTACAATTGTTCCAGGTCCAAAATCCAAGATTTCACTTATCTTTTTAACAGTTCTTCCTAATTCTACAGTTACTTTCAATGGTACATCTTGTATAAGTGCTATGTTTTCTGGTACTCCACCTTTTATAGAAGGTTCATCAAAAGATTGGAACTGCACTGGTCTAATATTAACTTTTTCAGTTTGATTAGCCTCTTTACTCTCTCTTTCTATATTATGATCTTTAATTTCTTTAGTCTCTATATCTTCCATAGAATTTAAGTCATCTATGCTGGAAGGATCTTCATTACTTTCTTCTATTACTTGGTCTATATTTATAGTTTCTACATCTTCACTATCAACAGCATGGTCAATATTTGAATCTTCTTCATCTGACATGCCATGCAACAATCCTTTAACAACTGATTTAGCAAATTCAATAGGCATAAGTTGCATTATTTCACTATCTATTAAATCTCCTACTACCATTGTAAAAGCAATTTTCACAAACCTATCTGTATATTTTGAAAAATAGTCTAATAAATTGTCTGTGGTCAAGCTTAATACAAAAGCATTAGGTGGGCTTATATCTATCTTTGTATTGAGCATTTCTGATAATGAAGTAGAAGATGAACCAACCATTTGATTCATAGCTTCTCCAATAGCGCTTAAATGTAAATCTGTTATTTCTTCAAGCTCTGGCTTACCATCTCCACCCATCATTAAATCAGTAATAATGGCTACGTCTTCCTTTTTTAAAACTAATAAATTAGTGCCTTCCAATCCTTCTTTATATTTTACATCTACAGCTACGAAAGGTAATGAGTATTGTTCAGTTAATTCTTCTATTGATATAACTCTTACTTTAGGTGTTGTGATATTCACTCTTTGTCCTAAAAGAGTGGATAATGTAGTTGCTGCAGTGCCCATACTAATGTTACCTACTTCACCTATAGTGTCTTTTTCCTCCTCTGTAAACTCAATCGAATTATCGTTACTACTTGTAGGCTCATCAGTTCCCTTTAATAAGGCATCTATTTCCTCTTGAGATAGCATATCACTCATATAGCTCATCCCCTTTCTCTTCTATTCTAGTAATTTTGAAGGCTACTTTGTTTTTGACAGTACCAGGTACTCCAAAGTATTTATGCTTACTTCCCACCTTCATTTCTAATTCTTTAGTAGAACTATTATCTAATACGATTACATCTCCTAGCTGAAGTTCAATAAATTCCTTTACAGTTATATATGTATAGCCTAGTTCCACACTTACATCAACTGTACTTTTTACTAATCTTTTTTCTAAAACATATTTATCCTCATCAGTAGTTTGTTTGTTTATATTAGCAAACCAAAACTTTGTGCTTAATTTTGGAAGTATAGGTTCTATTACAATATGTGGTATACATATATTTAAAAAACCTTCCACTTCTCCTATTTTTAAATTTAAAGTAATTAGTGCAGTAGTCTCGTTTGGTGAAACTATTTGAGCAAATTGAGAGTTTGTTTCTATTTTCTCTAGCTTAGGCTCAAGTTCAATAACATTCTCCCATGGATCTATCATTAATTTAGTTACTTGTTTTACAATGTTCCTAATTAATGTTATTTCTATTTCTGTAAAGGATCTAACTTCATCCATCTCTTTACCTTGTCCCCCTAATATTCTATCAATTAGGGCAAATGCTATGGTAGACGATATATCAATTATTATTTGTCCGCTTAGTGGATGAAAGTCAATAATTGATAAAATAGCCGGATTTACAATAGAATTACTAAATTCATAATAAGACAATTCCTCTACACTTAGTACTTCTGTTTGAACATATGTACGTAAATATCCAGATAGAAATGTATTTAGTGTCCTTGAAAAATCTTCGTGTATTATTTGCAGTGTTTTTAGTTGATCTTTTGCTAACTTTTTAGGACTTTTAAAGTCATATCTTTTAGCTTTACTTTCACTTTGATCTTCTCTAATTTCAGCAACATCAACTTCACCTGTATTCAATGCATTAAGTAATGCATCTATTTCGTTTTGTGATAAAATATCGGACAACTACTTCACCTCCTATTGGATAATGTAGTCGACAAAATATATGTTAGTGATTTTATCTGAATTAACAATGTCTGCCACTACTTTTGAAATTTCATTTTTTAATTCTAATTGTCCATCAGTATTTAATATTTCGTCAGCTTTTTTTCCAATTAAAGTTGTTATAATACTATCACGAATTTCTGCGTTTTTTTCCTCTAATTTTAATATAATATCTTTGTCTATTGTTTCTAATATTATAGTACCTTTAAAATAATTTCTTGTACTTCCCAAATTAGTAGAAAATTCGCCTAGATTATATTCATAAGTCTTATAATTTATAACTGTCTCTGTTGGTGTTTTATTTCCATTAAAATACCATATAGTTCCGAAAACTATAGCAGATACAATGAAACCAAGTGATACGTAAAGTACTATCTTTTTTAAATTCATAGTCTCCTCCCATTCTCGCATTATTAAGGTTCTAAAGGAACATATACTGACCTTAATATTACAATATCTACCCTTCTGTTTTTTGATTTGTTTTCTGCAGTATCGTTAGGGGCAATAGGGTGATATTCTCCATAGCCGGATATAGCAAAGCGCTCTGGTTCTAAACCTAGGCCTTCTATTAAATATCTAACTACATTAGAAGCTCTTCCTGTAGATAATTCCCAATTAGTAGGATATAGTGAGCTTGGTGAAACCTTAACAGTATCTGTGTGCCCTTCTATACGAATAAATTTTTCTACAAACTCTGGTGTTTGTAAAAAAACAGATATATCTTCTAAAATTTCTTTGGATCTTTGTTTTAATTCAGCTTTTCCAGGGTCAAAAAGTACATTATCTTTAAAACGTAAAATAAGACCTGCATCTTCCATAGACACTAAGACATCAGTATCAAGGTCATAACTTTCTAAATAGTTTTCTAAAATTTCTTTAAGTTTTCTAAAGTCTTCTAATTCTTGTTTTTGATTGGTTAATAATTCTTCCTTCATAGCATCTGTAAGAAAATCATCTGGTTCAATTGCAGTTCCAGAATCTAATATTCCTATAGAACCTTGAAAAGATTGCATTATAGCTTGGAATTTTTGTGCATCTATAGTTGAAAAAGAAAATAATAGTACGAAAAAACATAATAAAAGAGTAACCATATCAGCATAAGTGGTCATCCACTCTGGTGCACCTGATTTAGATTCATCAGTGTTTGATCGTCTTCTTCTCGACATTATGCTTCAACACCTTCCTCTTGCTGTTTATCTTTTAAACCTTCACGTTCTTTTGGAGGTAAAAATGCCTTAAGTTTTTCCTCGATAATTCTCGGGTTTTCACCAGCTTGTATTGATAGTAATCCTTCTACCATAATTTCTTTTCTTAATATTTCATCCCTACTCTTTAATTTCAGTTTATTGGCAATAGGTATAAATACTAAGTTAGCAAGTAAAGATCCATAAAAGGTAGTAATTAAAGCAACTCCCATACTAGGACCTATAGAACTTGGATCATCTAATTTTTGAAGCATATTTATAAGTCCAATTAATGTACCAATCATACCAAAAGCTGGTGCATATGCACCCATAGCTTCAAATATTCCTTGTCCCTTTCCATGTCTTTCTTCTATAAAAGACAATTCTGTTTCCAATAAATTTCTTACTAACTCTGGGTCCGTTCCATCTACTATTAACATAGCACCTTTTCTTAAAAATTCTTCATCAATTTCCTCCGAGGCCTCTTCTAAGGCCAGTAATCCTTCTTTCCTGGCAATATTAGCAAGTGCATTAATTTGAACAATTATTTCATTGGGGTTTTCATCCTTTTTCTTAAAAGCCTTTCCTGCAATTTTAAATGCTGCTAGTACATTATTTATTGGATAAGCTACTAAAGTAGCAGATACAGTTCCTCCAATTACAATTAAAACAGAAGCTAGATTCCAGAAATCTAATACTGATCCATCAGCTAATATGCCACCTACAACAAAAGCCATTCCTACAACTATACCTAGTATTGTTGCTATATCCACTTCCACACCTCACTTCATCTATATGTAATACTACTAAATATTTTCTTTTAATTGTCAATATCTTTTTATTACATCTATATCATTAATATATATTTTTCTTTTATATTCAATTATTTTTTCAATTATTTGATCTGCTTTTTCAATGACTATTATTTTATGGCCATTAGTAAGTGTAATAACTGTATCCGGAGTTTCTTCAATAGTTTCTATTAAATCTACATTTAAAATAATTTCAAATTTATTCATTTTTGTTAGTTTAATCATTCTATCATCCTTTCCCCTACCCTAGCTTATAAAAGCTAAGGCAGGGTGGATTGTTATAATGAAACAGTATACAAGTCAATCTATTAAAGACTCTTCGCTTGACTATGCTAGCTTTAGATTGACACAAGCAGTCGTTAGCCTGCATTGAAAGTTACACAGCTAATAAATCTTTTAGGATTTTTATATTATTCTATTACCTTTTCATATTAACTAATTCTTGTAGCATTTCATCACTTGTAGTTATTATTCTTGAATTAGCTTGGAAACCTCTTTGTGTAGTAATCATATCTGTAAATTCTCTGGATAAATCCACGTTGGACATTTCTAAGGATCCAGGCTGCAGGTTTGCAAATCCTCCTGATGCCGGATATCCAAACATTGCTTCTCCAGAGTTAGCTGTTTCCCTATACATATTTGATCCTGTTTTAAGTAAACCTGCAGTATTTTTAAAGTTTGCTAGTCTAATTTGACCTAGTGTTTTAATTTCACCGTTACTAAAGATTCCTTCTATTTCTCCGGTAGATGAAATAGTGAAGTCGTCTAGCTTTCCGCTTTCGTAGCCGTTTATATTTAGGGCTGCGGCATCGGATGGAGAGGAGTAGCTTTTTAGTTTGGAGAAATCCAAGTTTATACTTAAAGGATCCGCTCCATCAAACTTATCTGTTTCACCAGGTTCAGTCCCACTTACATTACCATCTTTAATATATATCTTTTTAATATTATCAGTACCAGTTATTTTTCCTTCTGAATCAAAACTAATACTAATAGGATCAGTAAAAGCACCTGCCACATTCTTATCGTCTATTTGTCTAATATAAGCATTAAATGCTCTGTTTCCATCAGTATCAACACTCGTATGTACAAATGTCATCGTTACATTATGATTATTTCCTAAACTATCATAAACTTTCATATTTGTACTGTATGTGGATTTAGGTTCATCATTTCCCCTATTTGCATCGGCTTCAATAAGTGCTTTAAGTGCATTTAAGCCAGTTGGTATGGTTGCTACTGGTACTAAATCACTATCAATATTCCCTTCAAATATAGCTTTATCTGTAGCCTGTGGAGCACTTGTTTCTGATTTTGAAATTTTTAGACCTTTAAGATCTTCAACAAGTACACCATTTTCATCTGCTTGATAACCAAGCACATAGAAACCATCTGGTGTAACAAGGTTACCTTCTGCATCTATTCCAAAGTTACCTGCCCTTGTATAAGTTTGTTTAGCCCCACTTGCTGTATCAGATACTATGAAGAATCCATCCCCATTTATCATTAAATCTGTATTATAACCTGTGCTTTCTACGGAGCCTCTTATGTGGAAGGTATCCATAGAGCTTACACTTGTACCTAATCCTACTTGTTGGGGGTTAGTTCCACCACGGCCGTTTTCCTGTGGTCTACCTGCTCCTCTTAAGGTTTGACTAAAGACCTCTTGAAAAGCAACCCTAGAGCCTTTAAAACCAGCTGTGTTAACGTTTGCAATGTTATTACCTATTACGTCCATTTTTAACTGGTGAGCCCTTAAACTGGATACTGCTGAATACATGGAACGCATCATTGTTAAAAAACCTCCTATTAATTTGGTGCATCATTTCTTCTATCCTTCAGAAATGTAAGACTTCCCACTAGGGGTCCAGCCTATGCGAATATTGCACCGTCTATATTTGTAAATACATTTTCTTTTAATTGCTTATCTGTTGCAGCTGTAATTATGGTTCTATTTGGTACGCTGGCTATAAAGGCTTTGTTATCCATAATAATTAAAGTTTCTTTAATACCTTTTTCAGCTGCTTTGCTAATAGCATTATTAAGCTTATTTACTTCTTGTTTAGTTAATTGTATTTTTCTTTCTTGTAATCGATCTAAAGCATGTTTTGAAAATTTAATGTCTTGATTTTTTTGTATTTGTGTTTGTAATATTGTTTGGAAACTAGTCTTTTGGTTGTTTATATTATTAAAATTTCTATTTTTATTTTGATTCTGATTTTGATTAATGCGGATTTGATTAGTATTAATTGAATACATTGGATTTCCCTCCTTTAGGAGTGATGGTTCTGTATTTATGCTTTGCTATTTTCTTCTGTAGCTAGACTGCCTTCATCTGCAAATTCCATTTGAATGTCATCTTCTGGCTCTTCTGGATCTTTAACTTCTACACCTAGTTTTTTCAAGCCTTGGTTTAGTTTTATTAATTGGTCTACTATGTTAGATTGACTTTTAACTAAATTATTGTTCATTTGCAATACATGTTCCATCATAGTTGCTTGATTGGTTTTAACTGTCTCATTTAGGTTTTGCATCTGTTCTAAAGAACTAAATTGAGCCATTTGTGCAATAAATTCTCTATCTTCCATAGGACTTAGTGGATCTTGGTTTTGTAATTGGGTAACTAAAAGTTTTAAAAAAGCATCTTTATCTAAATCATTGGATTCTGCTTTTTTCTGTTTGTTCTGCTTGTCACTGTAATCACGATATTTATATTCTACTTCTGATACATTGGGCATTGTATACCTCCTTAAACTAAACTATCAAACTGATTTGTATTTAAATATGGATTTGTTTGGCTAACACTTTCTTCTAAAGTTACAAAGCTGTTATTTCTTCCAATAGAGCCAATTCTAGATCTTTGTCTATTAGTAAATCCTGGTTCATATAAACTTCTTTCAAAGTTTTGTGGGTTGTCCCCTATATGAACTTCAAGACCTGCAATATTAAGTCCCTGCTCTTCTAAGGAGTCTCTTAGTTGGTTTAAATTAGCTTCTATTATTTCTTTTACTGCATAGTTCTCTGCATATATTTTACCTGTTAAAGTGCCTTCGTTTAAACCTATTTTTATAGAAATCTTGCCTAAGTTTTCTGGTGTTAGTTGTATGCTCATTTCATTTCTATCTTTTGATAAAAATCCACCTGCTTTTTGAGCGATTTGATTAATGAATTGTTTTGCTTCTATAATTTCATTTTTTTCAACTTTTAAATTTATGCTTTGGTTTTTTAGTTCTTGTTGGGATAGTAAAATTTGTTCTTTAAACAATATTTCATTATCTCCTTCAAATTCTTCAGAAAAATTCTTGTCACCATCTGTCAACATAAATTTATCAACAACTTTTACATTGGTTTTTTCTGTCTTGTCTGTGTTGATAGAATCTTCCAACAGCTCTTTACTTTCTACCAGTTCTTTTTCTTCTAAGTCAAATTTACTATCCTTAAGATCTATTTTTTGCATATTATCTATTTTAATTGTAGTGAATTCCTTTAAAATAGGTTCTATATGGTTTTTTAGATCTTCTAAATTATTTAACAGTTCTTTAATGTTTTGCTTTTGTAAATCTATTTGTTTGTTATCAACTAGTAAGTTTTCATGGCTTATTTTGTTTATAAGCTCAAAGACTATATCAATCTTTTCTTTAATAGTCTCATCTAATAATTCATGATTTATATCTAGTAAAAGAGATAACTCCTCTTTTAATCCTTCTAAGTTTTCTATTAAATTCTTATTTTCATCACTTGTATCTAAGTCATTATTTTCAATAATAGATAATATGGACTGAAGTAAGATGGCTATACTTTCCTTATCTATTGATTCTTCTTCAGGTATTTCCACATCTTCCATAGTTACGTCTTCGTACTTATCTAGTTTTTTACTTTCTGTAGAAGAAGATTTTTTGGTGTCTTTGGTATTTTCCTTGTCTGTAACTTTTGACTGTTCATCTAAGGATCTAGTTGTTGGGTTTTCTGAATTTCTTTTATTAGATATGTTTGTATTCTTTGGATTCTTATCTTGCATTGATTTTTTTACATTGTTTTGATTGTTGTTGAGCAAGTTTCTTTTTTCACTACTAAGAACTTTAGAAAAATCATTTTTCTTATTTTCTTTTGGCGTCCTACCTATTGTAGTAAAATCATTTTTCTGATTAATGAAATTAGAAGTATCCATTATGTTCATCATCATTTTCTTCACCCCCTTTCATTATTTGTAAAATTTATATATGGTTATTAGTTTAATAACT
>CAYLXY010000066.1:0-8612 GCA_964387405.1 uncultured Clostridiaceae bacterium | reverse complement strand
AAAATTAAGAGATATATTTAAAATAGATAAAAACATTCCTGCTGAAAGAGCTTTATTTGAACTCGTAATACCTAAATTATGTAATATACTAGGAGTAGATAGGAAAGTTAATTACGATAGTATTTTTTATAGTTTATTGGAAAGATTAGCTGAAATTTATAAAATAGAAAAATTTAAAATTTATGCCTATGATGATTTGGTCAATATAGTAAAAGAGAAATTAAATTTAGAAGAAAGAGAAGAACCTGGAGTTGTAGAAGAGATAATTGAAAGCTTGGATTTTTTATCGATTTTTCATAAGGATCAAATAGTGAAAGAAGTAGGAAAATTAATGTTTTAGTAATATTTATATGTTCTTAATAAATTCAAATAGAATAAAGAAAAATATAAGCACAGACAAAACCCTGATTCGATTTAATATGAATCAGGGTTTTGTGTTAATATTATAGTATAGTAATTCTAATAATCTTTTTTACATAGATTCTATAATAGTTTTTGTAAATTTAATAAATTCATCTATTCTCCTATCTAGTTTTTTGATAGTGTATTCATTGGTTAAGTTTCCATCCTTATCTATATTATCTTGAATTCTTGCAAATAAAAACTCATTATAAGGCATACTATACATTTGAAAGGCTCCTGAATTTAATACTTGCCTAATATGTCCTTGCATTCTTGCTGTTCCAATACTGCCATCAGATGCACCCATAAGCAAATAAGGTTTTTTCATCATGGCATAATCATCACGAGAAAACCAATCTAGTGCATTTTGCATAACTCCGGGAACAGAATGATTATGTTCTGGGGAAATAATAATAATACCATCTTTTTCTTTTGTTTTTTTTCTTGCTTTTAATACCGCTTCTGGAACATTATCCTCTAAATCTTGATTAAATAGGGGAAAGTCTTTAATATCTATAATTTCAAAGTTAGCCTTATCACTATATTTTTTGACAATATAATTTGCAACTTTCATATTATAAGATTCTTTTCTTAAGCTTCCTACTATTATTCCAAAGTTAGTCATAAAATTCTCCTCCTAATATTGTTTCGAAATTAGTCACAAAATCCTTCTCATAGTTTCATTCTTATTAAGTATACCCTTAGATAGATGAAAACTACCAATAAAAAATAAAAATTAAAAATTAGAGAAGCAGAAAGGAAGATTTTTTATGTTACTTTTAATAAATTAAATTTTTAATTTTAAGAATCGAGTATGTCTGATATAATAAAAATATATTAACCTATAAATTTGATAAGGGTGTATAGAAAGTAGTGATTAAATTGTCAGAAGCTATGAAATGTTTGCTTTGTAATTCTGGAACAAAGTTATTTCATAAAAATAAAAACAAGAAGTATTATAAATGCGAAAACTGTTTTTCAGTAATGTTAGATCCCTCTAATTATTTAACTAATGAAGAAGAAAAAGAAAGATATGAAGCACATAACAATGATGTAAATGATACTCGCTATCAAAAATTTGTTTCTCCTATTGTAGAGGGTGTTAAAGATAATTATAATACAAATCATACAGGATTAGATTATGGAGCAGGTACTGGTCCTGTAATAACAAGTCTTTTAGAAAAAAAAGGCTATGATGTAAAATTATATGATCCTTTTTTTCACAATTATTCTGAAAATCTTTGTAAAAAATATGATTACATTATTTGTTCAGAAGTAATGGAACATTTTCACAATCCATATTATGAATTTAAGAGTTTAACTAAGATCTTAAATTCAAAAGGAACTATATTTTGCATGACTAGTCTATATAATGAGGACATTAATTTTGAAAATTGGTATTATAAAAATGATCCAACTCATGTATTTTTTTATCATAAAAAAGCTTTAGAATGGATAAAAAATAAATTTAGTTTTTCTGATTTACAGATAGATGGTAAGTTAATAAAACTAATAAAATAAAATATGTTTAGAATACCTAATAAAAAGTGATTCTAAACATAGTGTACGGAGGGATATATATGAAGGATAATAAACCTAGAATTGTAGTAAGTAGATGCCTTGGATTTGATTATTGCAGATATAATGGAGATATTATAAGAGATGATTTTGTGGAAGCTCTAAAGCCCTATGTAGAATATATAACTGTATGTCCAGAGGTAGAGATTGGTCTTGGAACACCAAGAAGCCCTATAAGACTAATAAATGAAGATGAAAGATTAGAAGTATATCAGCCTGAAACAGATAGATTATTTACTGATGATATGAAGAAATATAACAGAGAGACTTTGAATAATTTAAAAGATATAGATGGATTTATTTTAAAGGGTAGATCTCCTTCTTGTGGTATACAAGATGTAAAAATCTATAATGGAAGAGACAAAGGTCCAGCAGTCACAAAAGATAAGGGAATATTTGCAGGAGCTGTTTTAGATAAGTTTTATCACCTTCCTATTGAAGAAGAAGGTAGACTTACAAATTTGAAAATACGTGAGCATTTTTTAACTAAGCTTTATACAATGAGAAGATTTAAAGAAATTACAAGTGATGGGAAAATGAAAGATATTATAAAATTTCATGCAGATAATAAATATTTATTTCTAGCTTATAATCAAGACAAAACTAGAAAACTTGGAAAAATAGTTGCCAATCATGAAAAATTTCCATTTAAAATAGTAGTTAAAAAATATAAAGAAATATTAAGTGAACTTTTAGAAAATCCACCTAAATATACAAATTATATAAATAGCTTAATGCATATATTTGGTTATTTCTCGGATGAACTTAATAGAGAGGAAAAACAATTTATATTAGATAATTTTCATAAATATAGAGAGGATAAAGTTCATTTAAGTGTACCTGTAAATTTATTAAGAACCTATGTACTTAGATTTAAAGATAAAAACTTAATAAACCAAACTATATGGGAGCCGTTTCCAGATGAATTTTTAGATATAGCAGATAGTGGTAAATAACATATAAAATCCTTGTATTAAGTTTTAAATTTTAAAAAGAGGGTAAAATATTGCTGTAGGGGGATAAATAAAAATAAGCTATATGAGGGGATTAAATAATGGATAATTTACGTTTGCAAATAGATACGATATTTAAAGGTGCTGCTAAATCATTTTATAGATTTCCAGCGGCTATTATAAGCGCAATTGTAATTAGTATTACTGCTATTGTAAAGATAAGCTTGGATTTTGAAGTTCAACAAACATACAATTTTTTATTTAACAGCATTCAAATTTCCTTTCTTTTAGCGGCTGTATTTTCCATGGCAGTTGTAATTTTAGAAGAAGTAAAGTCCGATGAAAGAAAATCATATTTTATACTAGCAAATGTATCAGGCATTATATTAGCAATTATAAGTTTTCTGCTTTTATATTTTTTCGGTGGAAGGATTACAGAATACAAAACAGTTTATCTATCAAGCATTGCTATGGCAAGAGTAAGTGCAGCTATATTTGTAAGTGTAGTGGCATTTATATATATGATTTCTAAAGCTAAATTTATAGATAGTTTTAGCAATTCGTTTTTTATTACTCATAGAGCTTTTATAATTTCAACTATCTATGGATCAGTAATAATGATAGGAGTCTCTGGAGTACTAGGAGCATTTCAAGCATTAGTATATAAAGGTATGGATTATAGAATATACCAATATCTAGGTGTGGCTGTTGGATTTTTGACATATACTATATTTTTAGGATATTTTCCAAGTTTTAAATCTGGAGAAGATGAAGAGGAAATTAAGAATATAAAAGAACAGCCAAGGTTTATATTTGTATTATTTGAATATATTCTTATACCAATAATTATGGCTTTAACTGTAGTTCTTTTAATATGGTCCGCAAGAGTAGTTTCAAGAGGAATAGATGTATCTTTCAATCAATTATCTGGTATAGCTTCATCTTATGTAATTATAGGAATATGGCTGCATATAATGGTATCCAAACATCAAACCAAGTTAGCATACTTTTACAAAAAAGCATATCCTTTTGCAGGAATTTTAATTTTAATATTCCAGGCGTGGGCACTTTTTGTTCAGTTAAATAAACTTGGTTTAAGAACAGCAGAATATTCTTTTCTTATGATTTGGATTTTTGCCATTGTATCTGTATTGCTAATAATATTTTTAAAGGAAAAAGCATATAGAAAGATTGCAATTACAATATCATTGATTGCAATAGTCTGGGTATTACCCATCATTGGATACCAGGATATTACCTTTAACTCTCAAGTAAGTAGGCTAAATGGAATACTAATTAATCAAGGACTTTTGGTAAACGATGAAATAAAACCTACTAACAAAGAAATTGAACATATAAAAAAAGGGGAAATTACTGAATCAGTAGATTTTATTTCATATTCTGAGAAAAAAAACACGCCTAATTGGTTTAAGAAAGATTTAAACGATGACAAGATCTTTAAAGAAACTTTTGGATTTGAAAAGACCTATGGAGTATATTTAGAACCATCAGATTATAAATATACTAATTTTACACTTGAAACAGAAGTAATAGATATAAGTGATTATAATCTAAGTTTAAGAACTCTTCCAAATGAAGGAGCAGATACAATTAACACATTTGAAGGAGAAAATGGAAGCTATGAAATTATAATGCTAAACGAATCTTCGAGGGTTCCTAAATTTACAATAAAACTTGACGATAAAATAATTTTAGAGGAAAATTTAGATAAATACTTGGAAGACTTATTAGATAGATATTCTTCGGAAGAAAACAGAGATATTAGATTAGCTTTTGAAGATATGAGTGTAGTTATAGAAGAAGGAGATATTTCAATATTAATAGTGTTTAATAATATTAATGCTTATTTTGAGAAAACACAAGACAAAACAAATTATTATGTAGAACTCCATGGGATATTTGTAAAATATAAATAAGTATAAGTGTTAAAAACCCTAGTTTAAGTTAATTTGAATCAGGAAGGATGAAACTTACAGCGACTAAAGAAGGATACAAAGACAACTTATGCTAGACCAATAAAAACAAGCCTTGAACCTTTGTAAATAAAGGGTTCAAAGCTTATTTTATTTTAAGTGTATTGAGTTATTTAATCCCAACCAGCTAATTCAATTTCTTCTTTATTTATTTCTATAATTCCCTTATTTTTAACCTGGTAAATTTTATCTGTTAAATCTAAAGAAGTAACTCTATGGGTTATAATAATTAATGTTTTGTCTGCCCAGTCACTTTTAATATAATTGTATATTTTCTTTTCAATCTGGCTGTCTAAGTTAGATGCAGCTTCATCTAAAATTAAAATATCAGGATTTCTAATCATTGCTCTAGCAATAGCTACAGCTTGTTTTTGTCCACCAGATAAAGATTTACCTTCTTCTCCGATCTTAGTTTCTAGTCCATTTTCAAACTTAGAAAAAAAGTCTTGCAAGTCTAACTTTTTAATTAATTCCTCAACGTCTTCTAATTTTTTATTTTTTAAACCATAGACAATATTTTCCCAAATAGTAAGTGGGAAAAGATGAGTGTCTTGAGGAAGAACTTGCAATATTTTTTTAAATTCATTTTTACTATAGCTTTCATAAGGAAGGCCTCCAATTAAAATTTCGCCTTCATTAGGATCATATTGTCTGCCCAAAACCTTGATAAATGTACTTTTTCCAGATCCTGATTTACCAATAATACCAATATGACTACCTTGTTTTATATCCAAGTTAACATTTTCTAAAATAAGAGTATCTTGATCATAAGCAAAGGTTAAATTTTTAATAGTAATATCATAATTATCTTTAGAGCTTTCTCCATCTGCTAGAAATTTCACTTGCTGCTCATTATCTAAAAATGAACTTATCCTATCAAGAGATGCTCCGGCTGTTTGATAGGTAGTATAGATTTGCGAAAGATCCATTAAGGGTCCGAAAATTCTTCTAACATAGCTAATGGCTGCCATTAACACACCTAAAGTGATAACATTCCGTGTTAATAGTAAACCACCTTGCCAAACTATTAAAGCTATTCCAATTGCCCCTGCTAAGTCCATAATAGGGAAATGCAGCGCAGAAATTGCAACTGCTTTAATTTGAGCATTACGAGTTTTTTCACTGACCTCACTGACTTTAGAAGCTTGACTTAATTCACTAGAAAAGGATTTTACAGTTTTTATTCCTGAAATATTTTGCTCTACTTGACTAGTGAGTTGTGCAATGTTTTTTCTAACATCTCTTTGTGCTTTTCTTAGTATTTTACCAATCAGCTTTGTACTATAAAGAATGATGGGTACTGTAATTAAGAGAGTGACTGCTAATCTTAAGTTTAGAATAAATAAAGCAGCAGTAATTGCAATTAGAGTTATTGAATCACTTATAAAGTAAATAAAGCCTTGAGAAATTAAATTATAAATAGTTTCAACATCATTCATTATTACAGAAGTAATATCTCCTACCTGATGTTTATTGTGAAAATCAATATCTAAGTTTATAAGATGCTTGTATACCTTTTCTCTTATTGAGTATAAAACAGAGTATCCAATTTTACTAGCTAAAAACATTTGTTTGTATGCAGCAAACCATTGAATTAAAGCTAGTATAATATAGCCAATAACCAGAACAACTAAACCAGAAAAATCCTTTGTACCAATATAATCATCAATTGCTACTTTCATTAATATTGGTAAGATTACATGGGTTCCAGAAATAAATAAAGTTAAAAAAACAGCATATATTAATTCTTTTTTCTCGCTTTTAATATTAGATTTAAGTATATTCAATGCTTTTTTATTTAGGTCTTTTAGTTTAAACTGATCATCAACTTCATTACGAAGTCTTCCTCCCATACCTCCTCTCACTAGTCATCCCTCCTGATTTCAAATATTTGGCTTTCTACAAATTCTTTATATAAATCTAAATTATCATATAAGTAAGAATGACTTCCAAAGTCTTCTATTGTACCTTGGTTAATAAAGGCGATGATATCAGAGTTTTGAATAGTCCATAGTCTATGGGCTATTGTAATTACAGTTCTCCCTTTCATTACATTATTCAAGGATTTTTGTAATTCATCCTCTGTATCTTTATCTAGATTTGATGTAGGTTCATCTAAGATTAATATTTTAGGATCTGTAATTAGGACACGAGCTATAGCTAGTCTTTGTTTTTGTCCTCCAGAGAGCCTTACACCTTTTTCACCAATATGTGTATAGATTCCCTTAGGTAGACTTTTAATGAAATCAGATAGAATAGCTTGCTCCAAAGCTTCATTAACTTGTCCTAAACTTGCACCTGGATTTCCAAAGCTTATATTTTCTAAAATACTTCCCTCAAAAATAAAAGGATCTTGACTTAAATGTCCTGTAGCAGTTCTAAGTTTTCGTAAATTAATATTATTTAAATCTACTCCATCGATTTTTATACTACCTTCTTGTGCTTTGTAAAAGCCTAATATTAAATTAATCAAAGTAGATTTACCTGAGCCACTAGGACCAACTAAAGCTACTTTTTTACCAACTGGTACAGTTAAAGATAGATTTTTAATTGCTTTTTTACTGCTACCATCATAAGCAAAGGAAACATTTTCAATTTCAATTTGGCCCTTAAATTCATCAAACCATTGTCCACTATCTAAATCTTCTTGTTCTTGCAGCAATATTTCATTTATTCTAGATCCTGCTGCAATTGCATTGAAAGCAGAGCCTATCTGCATTCCTGTTTGTCTGATCGGTCTTCCTAACATTCCCATATATGTTATAAAGCCCATTAACATACCTACAGTGACAGAACCTTTAATAGCTAGAAAACCACCCCAAAAAAGAGTAAGGGCAGTTCCTAAAGCAATTAAAAAATGTACATAAGGCATCCATAAAGAAGTCACTTTTGCAGCGGAAACATTCCTATCTAGTAATTTCTTTGAAGATTCATCAAATTTTTGACCTTCGAAATTTTCTGCTCCTAAAAGTTTTATAGTTTCAATACCATTAAATGTTTGTTGGACTGAAGTAGTAAGTTGTCCAAAACTTCTTCTGATTTTTCCCTTTAAGGGTCTAACTTCTACAGAATACTTATACATGGCATGAATCATAAAGGGTAAAAGAATAATAAAAGCTAAAGCTAAGACGGAATTCCAGACTAGTAAAACAATTAAAATTCCTGCTAAGGTTAAAATATTATTGATTATATGAACCATAGTAAATCCATAGAAATTTGCTAGCAAATCTGTATCTGAAGTAACTCTAGCAATTAAATCACCAACCTGCTTATCATCAAAAAAAGCAAAACTGAGCCTATTAACATGCTGTATAGTTTCTGTTCTTAAATTATGAACAATTGTTTGCCCAACCCTTTCTAGAATTATTCTTTGACTGTAATATAAGATACCTCTAATTATAGATGATCCTATAATTAGTAAAAAAACAATAAATAAATACCTATTGTCTACATTAGCAATTTGATCTATTGTTTCTTTAATTAAAATTGGTGGTATTAGAGTAAAAAGAGTAGACAGTAAAAGCAATACTCCACCAAGAAAAGTAATTCTACGGTATCCTTTATATTGCGCCAATAAAAACTTTAGAGTACTAGGTTTATTTTTCTTCAAATTTATCAACCTCCCTTATGTCCTGTATATACAATTTTACAGTAGTTATGGACATATATCAATTACAATAATTAA
>CAYLXY010000065.1:0-8619 GCA_964387405.1 uncultured Clostridiaceae bacterium | reverse complement strand
TATTCATTATTAATATTATCTATATAAGAAACAGTACTATTGGCCATAGCCAAATCCTCTGATTCAAAAATTAATTTAGAACTTAAATCTTTTATATTAAAACTGCTTTCTAATTCTGTTTTGTTTGATAAAATATTAAATTTTACAATCCCTAATGATAATTCACCAGCTTTTTCTAACTCATTTTCAAATAAATAAGTGATAAAATTATCTGTATTTGTAAGTATGTTCTTATCTGCGATGTTCTCTTTTTTAGAACACCCTATTAAACTAAAAATGAGTATAAAAATAAAAATTAAAGCAAAATAAGCTTTTTTGTTTTCAAAAACATTGTACAAGTATAAACCCCCTTTCTATAATCCTTTTTACAAACACATTTTTCTAAACATAAACCTTATACTTATTATATAAACTTCGCTTTGCTTTCCTTTTTCATCAATTTTATCAAAATGTTTAAAGAAAACTCCATCCTCTATTAGGGTGGAAATGAATTTAAACGGTTTTAATCTTTAGCTCCTGCTTGTGACTTAATATATTTTTCTATCATTTCAATTGTTGCTCCACCAGTAGTTAAAATACAATAACTCCTACTCCAAAATACTGGTTTCCAATAATATTTTTGCAAATAATCACTGTATTTCTTTCTAATTAATCTTGAAGATACTGTTTTTAATGTATTAACTAGTTTTGCTAATTCTACTTGTGGTGGCACTTCAAATAGCAAGTGAACATGATCAGCTTCCCCATTAAACTCTATCAAAGTACCATTTTTACCCTCAATCAAATTAGTGAAGATTTCTCTTAAATCTTCTAGCATTTCCTTGTTAATACATTTGTGTCTATACTTAGTTATTACAACTAAATGATATTTTAAGTTATAGATAGAGTGCCTATTGCTTTTAAAGTCATTACTAGTCATTTCCTTTTCTCCTTTACAGCTAAAATTAAATATAGTATAGTTTTAGCATAAAGGGGGTGTAATGTCTATGAAAGTTAATAGGGCTTTTAAATATAGAATCTATCCTAATAGTGAACAATTGTCTTTAATTAATAAAACCTTTGGTTGTAATAGATATGTTTTTAATCATTTTCTAAATCAAAGGATTGAATTATATAATAATGAGAAAAAGTCAACTACCTATGTTAATCAGGCTAAAGAATTAACTATCCTAAAAAGTGACCTTCCATGGTTAAATGAAGTAGATAGTGTTTCCTTGCAGTCTACCCTCAAAAATTTAGATAGTGCCTTTAAAAACTTTTTTGCTAAGAGATCAAGGTTTCCTAGGTTTAAATCTAAGAAAAATAATATAAAATCTTATACAAGCAAAAATACTAATAAGTCAATCAGGATAGAAAATAATAAATTAAGGCTTCCTAAACTAGGATTCATAAAAATAAAACTTCATAGACAAATTCCTACTGATTACAGAATACTATCTGCCACCGTTCGTCTTAAGCCTACAGGTGGATATTTTGTAAGTATTTTAACCGAATTTGAAAAAGAAATAATTAAAGTACCTAGTAATGGAAATGTAGTCGGTCTAGATTTCTCTATGAAAGAATTATTTGTTAGCTCCGAAAACCAAAGAGCTGACTATCCTAGGTTCTTTAGGCAACTAGAATCCAAACTAGCTAAGGAGCAAAGATCACTTTCTAGGAAGACTAAGTTTTCTAGTAACTGGTATAAGCAAAGAACTAAGGTAGCCAAAGTTCATAATAAAATTAAAAATTCAAGGCTTGATTTTCTTCATAAACTATCTACAGAATTAGTAGATAAATATAATGCCATAGCCATAGAAGATTTAAACATGAAAGCCATGAGCAGGTCCCTTAATTTTGGCAAGTCCGTATCTGATAACGGTTGGGGTATCTTTACATCACTACTTAAATATAAAGCAGAAGAAAAAGGAAAACAACTTGTAAAAATTGATAAGTTTTTCCCTTCTAGTAAAACCTGTTCTTTTTGCGGTTCTATTAAATCTGATCTAAAACTGTCAGATAGAATATATATCTGTGATTGTGGTATTTCAATAGATAGAGACTTGAATGCAGCAATAAATATAAAAAATACAGGTGTTAAACTGTTAGCATATTGATACATTCTCAGGGTAGGGCATACCCATTGAGCTTGGTAAATTCAGGTAGCTAATAAAAGTACTTGTTACCCAAGAAGCTCCCTCAAAACTCTAAAGTTTAGTGGGAGAGCATGTCACTCACTTATATCCTTTTCAACTATTTTAGCTAAAGCCCATCTAGTTACCTTTTCGCCTTTTTCTTCACTAGCTACAGAATTAATATTAGTTGTTATAATAGCAATAACAGAAGGACTTTCAAGTGTAGTATTCACACCAGAACCACCTATAAATCCGTTTTCTGATATGTCTAATCTATGAGGAAAACCTATTATACTATTATTAACTTCCTCTCTAAAAGAACCATTTTCATTGGTAAAATAAGCATAAGAAGCAACCTTCCCACCTTTATAACCCTCATATTTATCATCACCATTATATATAAGCAGCCAATAAGTTATATCTCCAGTAATACTTGATGCTTCGCTAGGATCACCATTTAATAAAGTAAGGTTATATTCTAATGACTCTATAAAACGATTATATGCTCTTTCATAATCAATTCTAGGTTCTCCCATAGCCTGACTTTCTCTATCTATCATATGCGTAGCATCATTAACAGCACTAGAAAGGGCTTGTTGCAGGGTTTCATTAGTAGCCCTTTCTGTTCTAGTAATTTCAGCACTACTTACCATAAGAAAAATTAGTACAGGAAGAAGTAAGAAAAATATAATGGTAAAAGCAAAGCCGCCCTCATCGCTATTTAGTTTTCTTAATTTAATAAGTAGGTCTTTCACTCATACTCCTCCTGTCTACCTTGAAGTAAAAATTATCTTCTTCCTTTGATCCGAGTAATCTACCAAACATAAAAGGTTTTGTAAAAGGCTCCGCTTTTACTTCTATGAATAATACGGATGCTGTTAAATCCTCCACATTTCTAACTATAATAGTGTTACTTGATAGTTCATTTCCATATCCATCCGTTGCAGATACAGTTATATTTTTAAATCCTTTATCACTAAGCTCAGCAATTATGCTTTGTCTATCATTATCATGCAAAGTTCCTGTAAACTTCATTTTAGATAAATAAAAGTTAGTAGTTTCTTCGACTATATTATGTTGAACTTCTGTTAGATAATAATCTACACCACCAAAGAGAACAAATATAATGATAGTAAACAAAAATATAAATTCTATAGTAGACATAAAACCTCTTGTATCACCTAAAAGCCCCTTGAAACTCTTGTTATGTTTTTTACAGATCCTTCGTGTAAAATTTTTAATGGATTTGTAATTGTGTTTAATACGATTCCTGATACGACCACCACCCCTAATATCACCATTAATAATTCTGTTCCAATAATCGTACCCGACTGATCCTCTATTAGTTTTTTTAAGCATAATCTCACTTAAAATTCTCCTTTCGATCCAAAGCGATTTGTATTAGAGCGTTTTCAAGTTGTTACTTCCCCCCACTTATGTAAGTAGGGGGAAGTATATCACAATGATTTGACAATTAGTTATTATTCTCCATGATACTTTCCATAACTTTATTCACATTTTCTGTTACTGTCCCGGCAATGCCACCTGTACCATCTTTATTTTCCCCTGTAAGTAAAACCGTTACAACGCTTGTAACTATTCCTGTAACAATAACAGTGCCTAACACCCACATTATTGTATCCGAAGAAACAGTAATTCCCCTTTCATCTCTAAGCATTTGTTTGAATTGATCTTTAAGTAATTGTACTTTCATATTTTTACCAACCTCTCTTTTTTTAAAATACTTTTTTATAAATAATTATCCTAGAATACCCATTCCTTTTAGATTGTAAAATAATCTAAAAAGTAGAGAACCTAGTATAATCCCAAGAATAGCTGCAATAGGCAATACCTTATATACTAACAATATTAAAGGTCTATGTGCTATTTTAACTTCCACCTTCATTCTTTGTAATCTATCAATACTATGAGCTTCTCTTTGTATCATACCTTGTAAGTTTTTAGCACCAGCAATTTCTAAGTGCATCATAAGTAAAATCAATGAATCTACTTCTTCTAAGTCTAATTCTTCCTTTAATATTTCTAGTGCTTTTTGAGGTCCCATACTCCAGGAGCTAAGGCATTTGTCTATAGATGGAGTAATATAGTTTGTTAATAGTTTAGATGCCCTTAAAGATTGCACTAAACTATAACCGGCCTTTGAATACATTTCAACTCCTTCAAATAAAGATACAACTTCTTTTAGCTTTCTAGTTCTCGTCATATTTCTTTTTATTTGTTCAAAAAATCTAACTACAAATAAACCTAGCACTAACCCTAATATCAAGCTAACAGGAATACTTTTTAATGATTTAGACATTCCTAAAATTAAAAAAGTTATGGCTAAGATTAAATATTTTTCTTTTTTTGTAAGATTGACTATGTTATATAAAAATTTATCTACATTTCTTTTTAAATTCCTTGTTCTCCTATTTTTGTCTAATGCTCTGCTAACAAACTGAAAAGAAAATTTGAATTTACTTTCTTTTACTGCTCCAAATATCATTAAAAAATAAGTTGTAAAAAACAACCCTAAACCTGCTGAAAGGGCTATAATTAAATGATTTGTCTCAAGTACTGCATTCATTATTCTACCCTCCTTATAAATCTATCCAGTATAATAAAAACAAAGATAGATAAAAAAGAAAGTGTGATAATTAGCCTTCCGTAGTAAGTATCAGTAACAAATATTTTTGTTTCTGGAAAAAACCTGCTCATAGCAAAATAAGCAGGTATGGGTAATAAAGACATAATAAAAGCCTGTAGTCTATCCCCTGCTAAGCTTGTTTTGTTGTTCCTTGAAAGTTCAATATGGTTTTCAATTTTCATCAATAACTCTGGAAACAAGTTAATAACATTACTATTTTTTTGAGATTGATGAATAAGCTGAATAAACATTTTTCCATAGTTAGAATTAAATTTACTTGTTAATCTAGATAAAACTACATCTACTGGCGATCCAGTTATGAGTTCATAGTAAGCATCAGAAAAATATTTACCTACAGGGTCATTTATTTTTGTTGACATTGTGGAGAATATTTTCTGTATTGGTTTTTTCTGTATAAATTCAGCTGTATAAAGCCTAATGGCAATAGCTAACTGATCTTCAATTTTCCTATCAATAGAATCTTCATATAGTGAAAGTAAGTATTCAGGTATTACTAGAAAAACTGCTGAGAATAAAATTGTAGCTGTAACATTTTTAAACATTTTTATACCAAGAACGAAAGCAATTAAAAAAGAGAATATACTTAAAAAGATGTATCTCTTAGCTTTAATTTTCAAATTATTCTTTTTAATTCTTTTTTCAGTGCTATCTATCCATTTTTCCAAGTTATCCTTTTGTTCCATTACAAATCTACCAGCTTCTACAGAAGCTCTAAACCTATTTTTTTGTCTTGCATATCCTTTATAAATAACGTAAAGGATTAAAACAGTAACTATGGTTATTCCCAAAGAGATGCCAACAAGAGGCAATTTATTTAAGATATCAAGTGGTATATATAGCCTTAAGTTACTTCTAAAAGCATTTATTATAACCACCCCATTTCTTCAAGTTCAAACCTTTTGACTCCTTTTAGTAGTTTTTGAACAAGCTTGGTTGAAGGCTTGTTTGAAAAATTCCAATTACCTTCACCATAGTAGTCATCATCTTTTAGGGGAGTCCATTTTATTATTTCATTATAAAAAATATTACCTTCCATGTCAGCACCAATCTCAGTAATTCCAACTATTTTTTTCTTGCCTGTTATTGCATCTCCCACCATTTGTACAACTATATTGAAAGCCCTAGCAACCCTCAGCTGTGCCATTTTCATAGGAATAGTAAGTCCTTCTTCAAGCATAAAGAGAGCAGTACCTTCTACAGCTTCTTCTGCTGTATTAAAATGAGCAGTAGCCATAGAACCATCAAGTCCCCTAGTGCAAGCCCTAACAGCCTCAATAGCTTCACCAGCACCCCTAAATTCTTCTATTACTAATATATCCGGTGATTCCCTAAGCATAAGTATAAACAAGTCTTTCATCCTAATTCCCAAATGTTCTTGTTCTTGCAATTCAATTATATCCCTATCTTTATAATGATCTTGAAGCAGGATTTCAGAATCTTTACCAATAACACCAATTCTTAATTTTTCATTAAGCTCTCCAACAATTTTTCTCATAAAAGTAGTTTTACCAGCACCAACATTTCCTGATATAAGCATACTAGCCCTTCCCCTAGCAAGAATACTAAGAGCATCCCAAACATCCTTATTTAAAGTTTCCTTCTCAATATAGTTTTCTAATGTAGCCTCAAAAGAGGCAGGTCTTCTTAATATGAAAGTCCACGTATTAGTAATTGGTGGGCAAGTAGCTGTAAGCCTAGTACCATCACTTAAAACCGCTTCAAGTTCTGGATTGGATTGATCAATAGAAGAGCCCATATCCTCAATAATTAATCTTTTAATTATTGTTTCTATTTCCTCTTCACTTTCAAACTTAAAGTCAATTTTCTCTGGTACTCCATTTCTTACAATTCTTATCCTGTTTTCTCCTGGACCATTTACCCTTATTTCATCTGTAATACTATCCATTGCATATTTTTCAAGTCCACCAAGTCCCCAATTTTGTGCAAATATTTTCTCGGTTAGTTCTTCTGAAGAATAACCTTCTACTTTAACATTTTCATTCTTTAAACTTTCTAAAATATACTCTTTAGATGTGCAAATAGCACTTCTATCCCTAGACATAGCTTTAGATAGTGCATATTGTTTTTCATCATAAGAAATTTCCATTCCATTTATTTTAGTATTTTTAATCATTTGCTCTTGTATAAAAATTAATGCTTCTTCAAAGGTTAGTTTTTTAGAGGTTTTAATCGTCTCCTCCACTATTTGAAAGGTTTCCTGCCCCGTCCCCTTCTTTCGAAACATTCTCGTCAATATTTTCGCCATCCTCTAAAGCACCACCTTCCTCATCTTCTTCTTTATTTTCCTTTAATATGCTATTTAAATTAGAATCTCTTCCAAGATCCTCTTCTTGTGAATAAGATGATTTAACTATTAAAACATATCCATTATCAACTAAAGCAGATGCAGGAGCTAAATATTTAGCATCTTCAGGTTTGATTCCCAGCTTAACTACCTCTACTTTATCAGAACCACCTAAAGGCATACGAGAGCCTTCGCCTAAACTTTTGCCATTGGCCGTCGATACAGATACAACAATAACATCCTCTGCAACTAAGGTAGTTTGATTACCCTCAACCCAATCCCCTTTTTCTTGATTAACTTTTAAAACATCTACTATGTCACCAGGCTTTGCACCACCAGTTTTAGCGTATAAAGTGTTAATTGTAATAAAAGCTATGTTTTCTACTTCTTTTTTATCTAACAAAGAGTCAGGTGATATTAGTTCATTAGGCATCAAAGGCATTTTAGAAACCTTTCCTAGCACATTGGTTAAGTTTACTAAATAATCACCAGTATCAGTATCAACAGGTACTTGTATATTCTTTACATCATCACTTCTTATAACTTCATACATAGAAACTTCTCTAGCCGTAACAACAATCTCTTTCATTTCTACAGGGTCTACATACCTATTATTTAGAAAGTAAAAAGATGTACCAGCTACTGAAAGACCTAGTACACCAATTAATATATGTGGCAAATATTTAAAACGTCTAATCACAACCATCTCCTTCTTGTTTAAAATATTTTCTAAGCGTTCTAGTCTCATTTAAAAGAGTGAATAAGCTTTCCAAAAGACACATAACTGGAAGTACTAGAATACTTAGTAAGAAAAAAAATAAATTTCCACCCTTTAAATAATTAATATAAGTCATTATTGTGATTACTATATTGCTAATTATCACAATCAAACTAACAATCACTACTGTTTCAGCCATATCCATAGACTACACCTGCTTCCTTCTTTAAATAGTTAGTTCAGTAAGCTAATATACGAATAAAACAATCATAGTACCCAAAACTAAACAACTGCCAAAAGGTATAGGTTTTTTCATGTCTTTATTTTTCACATCCAATGCTTTAAAGCCTACAAACCTAAACATTTTAAGTTGCATAATTATGTGTTTAGTCTTTTCTTTTAGCTTTCCTTGTTTTATAAAATCAATCATCGCCCATATAAGCCCAAATATTGAAGCGATAAGAGTGATTAATATAAAATTTTCAAATCCTAACCATGCACCTATAGCTACCATAAGCTTTACATCGCCACCACCCATACCACCCGAAACAAAACAAATAAAACCAATTATAAATCCTAAAGAAAAACCTAATAACAAACTAAATAAACTGCCAAATAACAACTGATAAACTACGCCCGCAATAACCAGGGGTAAAACTAATTTATTGTGTATTGTATATATTTTAAAATCAAACACTGCTATTATTAATAAAATTAATATAAAAATACTTAAAAATATAGTTTGCAAATTATCCTCCCCTCTCTTGCTTTTCAGAAGGCATTCTTATAAATAAAGTTTCAAATATCACCAGGT
>CAYLXY010000064.1:0-8638 GCA_964387405.1 uncultured Clostridiaceae bacterium | reverse complement strand
ATAACATCACTAAATGTTAACACAACTTGTATGTTTATTGCTCATCAGCCTAAATTGCCAGAGGGTACAACTAATATTCCACCAATAATTATTGGTGGAATATTAGTTATATAATCAGCAATTCAAATTTTCTATTTGCATTCACAACCTGTAAGAAAATGTATAAACATGATATAATTATTGTATCTATCATTTCACTAAGGGGGTATGACATATGTTTAGAATAGCGATTTGTGATGATGATCAGGCCATAGGTTCACAAATTGAGAAAGTTTTATTAAAATATTCAAAAACAGCTTGCTTGGAAATAGATATTACAGTATTTTATTCAGGGGAAGAATTATATAGGTATATTGAATCGGGACATGGATTCGACCTAATATATTTAGATATTGAAATGGAATTAATGGATGGTCTTGAGGTTGGAAAAAGGATACGAAATGTGATGAAGGATCACAAAACAGAAATAGGATCTTACGGTATATATTTTATGGCTATTACTGTTTTGCATTTATAGGAACTTTTAGTAACAGAAATGGAGCTTATAGCATTAGATTCTATTAAAAATCTTAGTTCATTACATTAAAACATATAGTTCACTACAATCCCTCGCACAGAAAATTTAAATTGCTATAATGAAAATATCAAAACAATCTATTTATAGAGGAGGGATTAGCTTTGAAAAACTCAAAAAGTTTGGTATTAAAACTTGGCATGACATTGGCAAGTTTGGCTTTGATGATAACATCACTAAATGTTAACACAACTTGTATGTTTATTGCTCATCAGCCTAAATTGCCAGAAGGGGCTAGTAAGCTTCGTAAGTTTTAATGAATCTTTCAGAGAAACTTACGGACAAGCTGGTGAATAGTCAAATTATCAATGATGAAGAAAAAGACCTTTATTATTATGGCTTTAAGCAAGGCTTTTTATTGTTATTAAATATGGTAACCGTAATAATAATTGGGATTATCTTTAATATGGTTTGGCAAAGTGTAGTTTTTATGATTTCTTATAGTCTGCTTAGAGTTTATGCAGGTGGCTATCATGCAAATACTCAACTAAGGTGTTATTTATTTTTTATTGGAATGATAACAGCGGTACTTTGGTTAATGAAGTTCATTCCTTGGAATAGTTTTATTTGCCTTATGATTACAGCAGTATCAAGCATGGTTATTTTACTAATGGCACCAGTAGAAGATACTAATAAGCCTCTAGATCAAAAGGAAAAGGAAATTTTTAAAAAACAGACAAATATTGTTTTAGCTATTTTGATTGGATTTGTTTTATTCTTTTGGCTTATGGGTGGAAGACAAGTTCCAATATGTATAGTTATGGCCATATGGATGGTTTCTGCAATGCTTGTACTGGGAAGAATTAAAAACAAATATGCTAAGACCATTAAATAATGCTTCTAAACATATTATACGGTAAAAATAAAAAATATTCACAAATAAATTAAGATGTAATTGTAATTGAGAGAAAACAATTTCTTAATTTTTTAAAGAAGGATTCACTATGAATTATAAACAAAACAAAAGATTAAATCAATTAACATGGGAAATAAACCCTGTTAAGAAGAGGTTCTACTACTATATAGAGTGAGCAAAAAGTTACTGTTTATAAAAAATATAAAGTTAAGAAAGCAAGTATTGAAAAATATTATTTGATTATAAAGGGGAGGTGATTTTTTGTGAGAAGAAAGTTGGATTTTTTAAAAAAATTTGGACAAGTGGCATAGAGTATGTAACGTTAATTTTTGAAAGCAGGTAGTATGTTTTTGATTTAGGTTTACAAAGCAATTAAATTACAGGAGGGATATATATGAAAAAAGTAATGTTAGTTGTTTCCATGTTAGTTTTTTTAACTTTTTCATTAGTTAATGTGAGTGCTTATAACGAGGATTATATTAATAAGCATAGTGGTCCTAAAGAAGATATAGAAAGAAACGCAGTTAATCAGAAATTAATACTGGAGAAAGATAAGGATATAGATAAGGATATAGATAGTATTAGACCATTTGGCTGGGGTGATACAATTAGACCAGCAATAATACCTGTCGAACAAAGTACAGGGTATTATTGTGGACCAGCTAATATTGTAATGATATTAACAAATATAAAAGGTTTTAGTTTATCTCAAGATTCTCATGCTAATAATATGGGAACTAATCCTTCAGATGGTACTTATGTATACCGGATGACCAACGAATTAAATAATCAACAAAACAAACATAATTATGCTCATTTTTATATATCGAATAGTAATGATTTTTCAAATTATATTGAAGGATCAATAATGAGAAATGCACCAGTTGTCTTACATGCAAGAACCGGATCATTAAATATATATAATGGCAACTCTTTAGGTCATTATTTAACAGGTGAGACAGTAATTGCTGATGGAGATCCAACTGTACTAACTAGAATAGGATATGTAGACCCCCTAAACCGTGATTACGGCAGGGGCAATGTGTTTGGCTCACATATAGATACTTTCGAAAATGTATATGAAGCTGTTAGAGGTCGCTACGTTATTAGGGGGTAATATAGATGAAATATTTAAAAACTATCCTATTCGCGTTATTAGTTTTGGCCTTATTAATAGGATGTAGCCAGGAATCTCAATGGAGTTATAAAATAGAGTCTTTTCCACTTTACGAAAATGAAATATATTATGAAATACCTTACTCTATTGATTCAATTTATGCAGAAGATAATAAATTTTATGGGAATTTAATTGACGAATTTGAGCATCCTATACTGTTCGGGACGACTAAGCTAATAGGTTTTAGCTTAGACTCGGAAACCATTAAAGAATATGACTTTAGCGCAGGTCAAAGGGTGATGGATTTTACTATAATAAATAGTGGTCTATATTATATTAGTTATGAGGGAGGGCCTGAAAGTATAATATGGTCGCTTAAAAAATATATAGATGGTAATAAAGATGAAGTTATATTAACAGATGATATAGAAGACCTTTTCAATAGTCCTAAATTGTTAAAATATAATGATGACTCCTTTATCTTGGCAAGGGCTCAGAATGATGAAACTTTGTTTTATAAATATACCGATTCTAAGTTAGAACAAAAAGTTTCTTTTCCTAAAGAAGTTACTTTAGCTATTTCAAAAGTACGAGATGACATATTGTATTTTAGCGATCTTGATACTATTTATAGTTATGATTTATCTAGTAGTATAATTTCAGAAGTTGTGAGTACTCCCTTAGGAATCGAACGCCTTGCCATAACCGATAACTATGTGTTTGTTTCAGGAGAAAGAGAACTTGGATCAGGTCAAGAAAATATTATTTACTCGTTAAAAAAGGGGAGAGAAATAGGAAATATAGAAGATGGTATTATTAGATGGATTGAAGGATTAAATGAAGATTTTGTTGTTTTAACTACTTTTCAGAATGATATGGTATGTATTGATTTAAAAACTCAACGTGAGTTTAAAATTACAAAGGAAGAAGAAGATATACTTAGGCGTTTGCCTGTTAAGTTCTTAGCAATAGACAATTCGATAGTAGCTGTAGAAGCAAATAAAAGTATAATACATAAGATTGATTTTAATTTTAAATAATAGGTTCTAATTATATACCATACACGGGGTACTAAAACAGGAAGAATTAATAAAAATAGCAGAAAGTATAAAATCATAATAAAAATAAAGGAAAAGAAACCATTAAAAAAGAGCAACTCAAAGCGTTTGGTATTAAAATTTGGTATGACATTGACAAGTTTGGCTTTGATAATAACATCACTAAATGTTAACACAACTTGTATGTTTATTGCTCATCAGCCTAAATTGCCAGAGGGTACAACTAATATTCCACCAATAATTATTGGTGGAATATTAGTTATATAATCAGCAATTCAAATTTTCTATTTGCATTCACAACCTGTAAGAAAATGTATAAACATGATATAATTATTGTATCTATCATTTCACTAAGGGGGTATGACATATGTTTAGAATAGCGATTTGTGATGATGATCAGGCCATAGGTTCACAAATTGAGAAAGTTTTATTAAAATATTCAAAAACAGCTTGCTTGGAAATAGATATTACAGTATTTTATTCAGGGGAAGAATTATATAGGTATATTGAATCGGGACATGGATTCGACCTAATATATTTAGATATTGAAATGGAATTAATGGATGGTCTTGAGGTTGGAAAAAGGATACGAAATACAATGAAGGATCACAAAACAGAAATTGTATATATCTCTGCTAAGGACGGATATGATCGCCAATTGTTTGATGTTCAACCTTTACACTTTATTCCTAAGCCTATCAATCCGAAGCTGGTAATAGAAAATTTAAATTTGGCCATGTTAAGGGCAGATAAATTAGGAGGTATATTCACATATAGAAAAACAATAGAAACATATAAAGTACCAATAAAAGATATTATATATTTTGAGAGTCTTGGCAGAGAAATAAGAATCGTTACTATAAATAACGAAGACACTTTTTATGGAACAATAGAAGAAATTTTTGAAACAGTTACAAAGTATCAATTTATTAAAATCCATAGATCTTATATTGTTAATTATAAACATATAGCTATTTTTAAATATGATGAGGTTATCATGTCAAATGATGTACGATTACCCATAAGCCAATCAAGAAGAAAGGAAGTTAGAGAAATACAGTTAAGTATAGAGCAGGAGGAATAAGTGATGAATTTGGATGTCTATGATCTTATATATTTTTTTAGCAATTTTTTTATGACTTATGTAATATACAAGTTTATTAGAATATTTTATGTGTATAAAAATACAAGTAAAAAAATAGAATTAGGGTCTTACAGCATATATTTTATAGCCATTACTATTTTACATTTATTTGTTAAGATTCCTATTATACTTATGATTTCAAATCTGGGACTTTTTTTTATACTAACATTGAACTATAAAAGTAGTTTAAAAAAGAGGATTCTGACAACCTTTTTAATATACCTTACCCTATTGTCTATTGAGATGATAGTCGTTTCGGCAACTGGATATTTCAAATTAGAGCCTTTAATAAGAAACGACTACAAATCGATTTTAGGGATCGTTATTATAAGAATAGTATCATATGTTGTTGTTCTGATTATTGGAAGTAAAGATATTCACCAAGGAGATAATGTCCCAAGTGCGTACTGGCTAAGTATAGCTATCATACCAATAGGAACATTATATTTGTTGATTACAATATTTATGGGGGACGGGCCTAAACCTGTAACAATATTTATATCTACAGCATTGGTATTACTTATTAACTTTGCAACATTTTACCTGTATGATCAAATTTCAAGAATATTATCAGACAGGATAGAAAAAATACTTATGCAGCAGCAAAATAAGTATTATGAAAAGCAACTTGAATTAATGAAAATATCATTGAAAGACACTGAAACTATAAAACATGATTTAAGAAATCATATGGCATCTTTATATGTGCTGGCAAAAGATGATAAAAAAGAAAAATTATTGGAGCATTTATTAGGGGTGATGGAAGTGATTAATAGTAAAGAAGTATTAGCATGTACAGGGAATGTTGTTATAGATAGTATAATTAATTTTAAATTACAAGAAGTAGAAAAAGATCAGATTGCTGTAACCGTAGATTTAAATATTCCTAAGGGCTTAAAAGTTCCTTCATTTGATATAACGGTTATTTTAGGAAATTTATTAGATAATGCATTAAATGCAGTAAAAAAATTAGAAAAGAACAGATATATCAATATTAAAATGAAGTATACAAAAGGTCGATTAATTTTAGGGATAGATAACTCATTTGATGGGGTAATTATAAAAAAAGAAGGACTTATCACTACTTCACATAGTGATAAAAATAATCATGGCTTAGGGTTAGAAAGTGTAAAAACAGTTTTAGAAAAATACAATGGAACTATAGAGTTTGAATATGATGAAAATAGTTTCCATACTGCACTATTAATGTTTGTTGAATAAGAGATAACAGGAAAAAATATAGCTGTGCTATAATAAAGTATTTCTATCAAATAGCTAAAACCTTTAGATTTTGTAATGTGGGATTAACGGCTATTCAGGATATATTGTTTCAATATATTGGGATTATAGGGATGTTGTGGTTAGGTAAAAAAATATAGGAAAGCTAGTAAATTATACTAACTATCCTATATCAATCATACTCTATTTAATATAAAGTGTTTTAGTGATCTATCTTACTGACCTTACGCAGTCTACCTTTAATAGTTGTTGTCTGTAATTTATCTAGTACCATATTACCTTTATCATTTAATATTTCTACAAAGGTAGATACATCTAATATATTAACAATGCCTATATCATCTGCTGTCATTCCTTCTATATTACAAAGTGCACCTACAATATCTACTGGTCTCATCTTTGTTTTTTTACCTGCATTAATATGTAGCTTTATAATTTCCTTATTAAGTTCTTCGCCTTTTGTTTCTTTAATTTCTGGTTTAATATCCATTTTGTCAAAAAATACTTGTCTTAAATTATCTATGGTTTCTTTATTTGGTCTTTCTTTTAGGGGTATATCCCTATATAATAATTGTCATAGGTATATTTGGAATCAAAATCATGACGCAAAGGATTGATTTATAAAGTGAAAGGGGATAGATTCCAATTATTCAGTTTCTTCGTATCAATCGGGCAGAATGTAAAAATCAAAAAATTTATTGGTCATAGCTTAAATGCCGTAATGATTCAATAATAAGAGCTATTATTACTTTATTTACCTGATGAATTTATTCTTCTATATTCTACATATTTATATTCTAATTCACCTTGTTTATAGGTATTTGAATCTTTTATTTTTTCCCAATTAGGGTCCTTATCTAGATCTGGAATTGAAGTATCAGTTTTTTCATAGGCTTTAAATATTTTTGTAATATATGCTTTCTTGCATCGTTGATATAGTTGATCAACTATATCTTCCCCGCCTATTACAAATACTTTCATTTCTTCTTTTGGATTTATTTCTTCTAATAGATTATCCAACTTATTCAAATCATTAAGTATATATAAATCTTCGTCTTTAAAACCTTGATTTCTAGTGATTACTATATTAACTCTATTAGGTAAGGCTTTTTGTTGAGGAAGCGAATCAAAGGTTTTTCTTCCCATTATAACTATATTACCTTCTGTGATTCTTTTAAATCTCTTTAAATCTTCACTTATACTAACTAGCATATCCCCATTATATCCAATATTCCAATTTTCATCTACTGCAAATATTAGAATCATGTCTGACCCTCCTGATTATAAATATATATAGCTCGTTGCAAAACTATACAACTTGTATTTTTAATTATATTATATCACAGATGCTAATCTCACATATAGTTTAATAATAATTTGTTTTTTCAAGATATAAAAGATAAGTGCATTTAATTATAGCCCTAGATTTCAGTTTTGCTGAAATACTAAGGCTATTTGTTTTAATTAAAGATATTTTAAGTGGAAATCTTTAATATGAAATATTTTACTTCATTTCCTCTTCATTATTTATTACAATTTGTCCTTCAAATATATATGCATTGTTCATGTCTACTATTTCTTTAAAAAACCTTAAAGGAACATAAGTTGTACTATCTACTAATTCTGGAGCGGTTCCTAATTTAACAGGGATTTTTTTAGTGTAGTCATATCTGTCTTCCCCAATTTTCAATGAAATATTCTTACCAAGGCTAATACCTTGAGTCTCTCCATCCCATTCTACTTCAAAACCTATAGCCTCTGCTATTGCTCTAAGTGGAACCATTTCTATCCTGTCTTTATTAAGATAAGCTGTTGGAGCATCTATTTTTGTATTATTAACCATAATATCTAAAGTAGCAATATCTCCAATTAGGTCCTCTAACTCTTCTAATGTTAAATTTTGATATTGAATTTTTTCTTCGAATAATACAATTATTTTTATAGGAATTGTTTGTGCAGGTATACTTCTTGTAGATATATCATAAATTACTACAAGATTTGCATTTTCAATATTACCGTCAAAAACTTTTCCGTCTTCTAAAATAATTTCTGTTTCTTCGGAGACATTTAACTTTAACATATTGTCAGCACTAACTAAGTTTTCATCAAATCTATCTACTTTTATGTTATAGTTTTTATTATTAACAGCTAAAACCTTAACATTATATTGTGGTGGATATATGAGAATCATAGGTTCGTTTGCCTTATAAAAACCAGTAATTGTGGACCCTAAAGTAATTTCTTCATCACCTACTATATAGGTATCTTCAGATATTACTAAGTTTGCTGGTCCGTTTTCCTCACTTTCTAACGATATAATTTTTGATCCTTCTCTAGCATGAAAATCATTTATTTCCTTGACTAGACCTGTGTAATAATCGTAATAAGCTTGTTCATCCTTCTCAATTTCTTCGCTTATTGGCATAACTTCTTCAAATCCTTCTGTAGTCTCTAAAGAATTTCCAGTGGTTGCAAAAGCTGTAGAGCCTGAAACTACTAACATTGACACTAGTAAAAATACTGAAAGTGTTTTTTTATACTTCATAATACATTCTCTCCTTTTTAAATTATGTTATTATATACTCAATTAGACGGATAATATATAATAAAATTCATTAATAGACTTTATTTATAATATTTTATGCTAAAA